>JAKORQ010000566.1 GCA_029777755.1 Planctomycetota bacterium | reverse complement strand
CGCCACAGCAGGGGCGATCTCCCTCCTTGGCACGACGGATGAGTTTAGCAGTGGTCCTTGGGGTCGCCGAAGCCAAAGTTTTCCTGGGATCAGGGAAAGTCAGTTGAGCTTTCCGCCGAGCATGTCGAGCAGGCGGTCCAGTTGGAACGGTTTGGGCAGGAATCCGACGGCGGAGTTATGCAGCGCGCCGGCCTCGTATTCTCCGGAAATGGCGATTATGCGCTGAGGGCGGTGCGTCTCCGGCAGCCTCATGCAGTGGTGAACCAGTTCAAAGCCGTCCATGACCGGCATCCGCAGGTCGGTGAGAAGCACATCAAAGTGCTGCGTGAGCAGGTAGCCAAGCCCCTCCTCGCCATCGCGAGCGGTAACCACTTCAGCGCCAGCCTGCCGGATCAGCCGGCTCAGGGCCATACGCGTTGGCGTGTGATCTTCCACGACCAGAATCCGAGTCTTGCGACTCAGTTGTGGTTGCTGCTGCTGATTATTAACGCGTTGTTGAGGCATTACACTACTCACGGTACATCCATTCTCGTGCCCAGGCACGGCGTCAGAAACAACTTTGTTTGTAGTTTTCTTCTTTTTACTCCTGGGAACACTCACGCCAGCGACCATCCTCCTGAAGTATCTCGCAGGGCCTGAACGCAGCCTTATAACGCATGGCCTGACAGTCCCTTACGTAGTACCCTAAGTAATAATACCGCAGGCTCTGCTGCTTCGCATAGGCCAGTTCATAGAGGACTGTGTAGGTACCCAATCCCCTCTTGGGCTGGGAGGCATCGTAGTAGCAATAGACGCTGCTGAGGGCATCTTCGAGCAGGTCACAGATACCCACTGCCACCAGCCGGCCAACGCTATCGCGGTAGCAGAACTCCAGCGAGCTAACTACCGGATTGTAAAGGAATTCGTGCAGCGCGCCCATGTTCTTTTCCTCGGCGCGCCCGTGCTTGAGCTTCTGGTAACTTACATACAGGTCCCACTTCTCATCGGTCAGTTCCGGCCTGCCGATGTCCACGGCAAGGTCAGCGTTGCGGCGCCAACATCGACGCTGCGATTTCGACGCGGCAAACCTCTCCACCGGTACGCGCAACTGGCGACACTCGCGACAGCCATTGCAGGCCGGCGAGTAGAACAGTGTGCCTGAGCGACGGAACGAGTGATCCAGCAGCCGCCGATAGAAGCCATCCGGGACGGAGCGGGCGAAGAATCCCATCATCCTTGCCGGCCTGCCGGACAGGTATGGGCACGGTTCGTCGAAATTGAAGACCAGCGTGCTAAGCAATTGCTGCTCCAAGGCTTGCGTGCCCTGCGAGTTATCTCGCCGGTCCATGCTATTTCAGCGCTCCACCATCGGCAAGCACCCTGGCGCCGCCGGTGATTGCCCACCAGTCCATCAGTGCGGCATGGGAAAACGCTCGCACAGGGCGGCGACCTCTTCGCGGATCTTCGCCAGCGCCGCATCATCCTTGCGAGCGCCTATCACGCGGTCGATGATGTCGGCGACGGTGGCCATGTCCGCTTCCTTCAGGCCGCGGGTAGTGATGGCCGGCGTTCCCAGGCGGATGCCGCTGGTGACCTTGGGCGGCCGGGGATCGTTGGGGATGCCGTTCATGTTGGCGACTATGCCGCCCTTCTCCAGGGCGAGTGCCACTTCCGCACCCGTGAGGTCCGGATCCTTGGCCCGCAGGTCGAGCAGCATCAGGTGATTGTCGGTTCCACCGGAAACCAGGCGATAGCCGCGAGCCTTCAGCGCCTCGGCCAGGGCCTTTGCGTTCTTCACAACCTGCTGGATGTAGGCCTTGTACTCAGGCTTGAGAGCTTCGCCGAACGCCACCGCCTTGGCAGCGATGATGTGCATCAGCGGGCCACCCTGCAGGCCGGGGAACACCGCCCGATTGATCTGCTTGGCCAGTTCCTCGTCATTGGTGAGGATCAACCCGCCGCGCGGGCCCCGCAGGGTCTTGTGGGTGGTGGTGGTAACCACATGGGCATAGGGGAATGGCGAAGGATGCTCGCCGCCGACCACCAGGCCGGCGATGTGGGCGATGTCGGCCATCAGAAGCGCCCCTACCTCATCGGCGATCTCACGGAACTTTTTGAAGTCGATGATGCGGGGATAGGCGCTGTAGCCGCAGAGGATCATCTTCGGCTTAAGTTCTCGGGCCTTGGCACGAACCGAGTCAAAGTCGATCAGTTCCGTCTTGGGATCCAGCTCGTAATGGGCCGGCTGGTAGAACTTGGCCGACGCATTGAGCTTCATGCCATGGGAAAGATGCCCGCCGGAGGCGAGATTGAGGCTGATGAACGTATCGCCCGGCTGCATCATCGCCCAGAAGGCGGCCAGGTTGGCGCTGGCGCCGGAGTGGGGCTGAACGTTAGCGAACTTACAGGAGAACATCTCCTTGGCACGCTCGATGGCCAGCGTTTCGATCTCGTCGTAGTTGCCGCAGCCCTGATAATAGCGGGCGGCGGGGTAACCCTCGGCATACTTGTTCGTCAGGCAGCTACCCGCGGCCTCCATCACTGCCGGCGATACGTGATTCTCGCTGGCGATCAGTTCCAGCGTGCTCGCCTGGCGCTTCTCTTCCTTCTGAATCAATTGAAAAATCTGCGGGTCGCTCTGCGAAAGCTTCATTCTGGTGTTCTCCAAAGGCGTTGTCGTTGTGAAGGGCGGAATTGTAGCGTCCCAAGGCGATGACGTCGACGTACACGGCCTTCCTGGCACCAGTTAAGCAGTCTCCGGCATGAATGTAGGCATGTGGATGCCCTGCATTTCCTTAAACTCGCCCAGGACATTGTGCATATGGATCTCGCAGTTTCTCGCGCCCCATCGGTACAGTTCTGCGAGCAGTTCCGGCTCGTCGGAGGGTGCCAGAAAGACCGGCGTCCTGCCGGCGTGGTGCTCAAGCTGACGATAGATCAGCGCCAGGGCGGCGTCGCGATCCCGCATGACTCCCGGGCCAAGCATGTTGCTGCTGGGATGATCGACCGAGGCCAACAAACCCCTCAGCCGGCCATCCTCCTCCAGTACCAAAGTGTGCCAGATCCCCTGCTCGTTACGAATGAAGTACTCAAAATCCTTTGTGCGATCCAGGCCGGCCAGTTCAGACTCCAGCTGCGCCATGTGCGGGACATCATCCAGAGTGGCCGGGCGTACCCTATTCGCAAGAGGCGGGGCCGGAACGCTGGCAACTCCCCTGGGCAGAAGCATGTCCTGATAGAGCTGGCGCGGGACGAACCCGGCGCGGTTGTAGAGGGAATAGGAGTCGAGGTTCATGGCCGATGACACCAGGCGGACGGGTTTGTCCTGCTCACGGGCGATCT
>JAKORQ010000061.1 GCA_029777755.1 Planctomycetota bacterium | reverse complement strand
TCGCCCTCGGGCAAAGCGATCGAGCTGCCCATCCGCGCCAATTTCCGCGAAGGCCTGAACGTGCTTGAGTTCTTCATGTCCTCACACGGAAGCCGTAAATCACTGGCTGATACGGCGCTGCGTACGGCTGACTCGGGGTACCTTACCCGCCGCCTGGTTGACGTATCGCAGGAAGTGATCGTAAGAGAAGTTGACTGCTTTGAAACCAGAGGCGAAAAGGTGCGAGGCATCAGCGTCGAGCCGATCTCTGAGATCGAACCGCTGGAGGACCGCATCGAGGGCCGGGTATCCGCGGAGGATGTGATTCATCCCGTAACGGGCGAAATACTCTGCCACGTGAATGATTCGATCGACGCCGCTCTGGCCAAGAAAATATCTGAAGCCGGCGTTTCAAAGATGCAGGTACGCAGCGTGCTGACCTGCCGCTGCCAGACAGGTGTCTGCACCCGCTGCTACGGCAGCAACCTGGCGCATGGCGGCGAAGTGGATATCGGTGAGGCTGTCGGCATCATCGCCGCTCAGTCCATCGGTGAACCCGGTACGCAGCTGACGATGCGTAACTTCCACTCCGGCGGTGTCGCGACAGCGACTGACATCACGCAGGGTCTGCCCCGCGTTGAGGAGCTGTTTGAGGCCCGCAAACCCAAGGTGGAAGCCACCCTGGCCGAGATCAACGGCACTGTATCCATGAACAACTCAAAGAAGCGCCGCGAACTGATCATCACCTCAGATGATGATCCCAACGAGAAGAAGACCTATTTAATCCATTACGGCGCGCGTCTGAAGGTGAATGAGGGCGAGCATGTCAACGCTGGCGATGAGCTGATCGATGGTTCCATCAACCCCCATCACCTGCTTCGCATCCTCGGCATCAAGGCAGTGTATGAATACCTGCTGCGCGAAGTATTGAGCGTTTACCACTCACAGGGCGTGGGAATCGCCGATAAGCACATCGAAGTGATCATCCGCCAGATGCTGCGTAAAGTACGCGTGGAGGATTCCGC
>JAKORQ010000565.1 GCA_029777755.1 Planctomycetota bacterium | reverse complement strand
GCGAAGAAGCCTGTCCGGTGGATGCCATCGTGGAAACCCGGGTGCTCGAGTACCACGGCGAGAAGCGGGGCGACCTGTACTACACCAAGCAGATGCTGCTGGCCGTCGGCGATCGCTACGAAGCGCAGATCGCTCAGGACAGGCAGGCGGATGCGAAGTACCGCTGACGGCCGGCCCGCCACCGCGGGCGGTCTCTAGGGAACGGACAAGAACGAAACCGATGATGGATTTCCAGACAGCAGTCTTCTACTTCCTCAGCACCATACTGGTGGTGGCATCGCTGCGCGTGATCACCGCGCGCAATCCGGTGCACGCCGCGCTCTACCTGGTGCTGTCCTTCTTCACCGCCGGCGGCGTCTGGATGCTGCTGCGCGCCGAGTTCCTCGCGATCGCACTGGTGCTGGTCTACGTCGGCGCGGTGATGGTGCTCTTCCTGTTCGTCGTGATGATGCTGGACATCAACATCGAGCGGCTGCGCGAGGGCTTCTGGGCCAATCTGGTACCCGGCCTCATCGTGGCCGGCCTGATGCTGGCGGAAATGTTCGCGGTGCTCGGTGCCAAGTACTTCTCGGCCGGTGCCGCACCGGCACCGGAAGCGCCGGCGATGGACTACAGCAACACCAAGGAGCTGGGTCGCCTGATCTACACCGAGTACGTGTATCCGTTCGAACTCGCGTCGGTCATCCTGCTGGTCGCCATCATCGCGGCGATTGCGCTGACCATGCGCAAGCGCAAGGACACCAAGTTCCAGGAGCCGGCCAAGCAGATCGCCGTCCGCCGCGAAGACCGCGTGCGTCTGGTGTCGATGCCTGCCGAGAAAGAATAAGGACGCGCCTGACATGAACTCCCTGGCCACACTTTCCCTGTCCCATTTCCTGGTGCTCGGCGCCGTGCTGTTCGCGATCAGCATCGTCGGCATCTTCCTGAACCGGAAGAACCTCATCGTTCTGCTGATGGCCATCGAACTGATGCTGCTGGCGGTGAACATGAACTTCGTCGCCTTCTCGCACTACCTCGGCGATCCGTCCGGCCAGATC
>JAKORQ010000564.1 GCA_029777755.1 Planctomycetota bacterium | reverse complement strand
GCGGCCACTTCATGGCCTGAGCACACGATGCCGTCGAGGCCAGAGGCATGGGCCAGCTCTGCCAGCCGCAGCGCCTGATCATGCGCATTGCCGGCAATCCCGGTAGCTGCCAGATCGCTGTCATCCAGGCTGGTGAGCACGGTGACGCCCACCACGCGGGTATGTTCGCCTGCCGCCGCCTTGGCATCTTCCATCATCGCCCGCCCGCCGCCGGCATGGACGGTGACGATGGCCGGCTCCAGCACATGGATCGCCTGCATCGCGGCAGCAACCGTATTGGGGATGTCATGCAGCTTCAGGTCAAGAAACACCGGCAGGCCGATATGGGCCAGTTCGTGAACCCCATGGTGGCCATGCGCGCAGAAGAATTCCAGCCCCAGTTTGATGCCGCCGATATGGCCCTTGACCTTGCGGGCGAGGGCTTCGGCAGCGTCGAGACGGGGAAGATCGAGAGCTAGATAGATCGGATTCGACATGTCAGATGCGGGTGCTTTCAGGGCTTTGATCAGAGGATTGAGAGGCAGATTGCGCGTCAAGTTGCGATGATGTGGCGATGGGTGGCGGCGGGGCGGTGGTGGCCTGTACCGTCTTTTCCAGCGCGTTGATCTTGCGGTTGAGCCGCCACTTGCCGGCCTTTGACAGCAGCCACATCGGCACCAGACCAAGCAGGAACGAGACGAGGACGAGCGCCGGAAGCTTGGTTTCCAGAACCAGACCTTCCCAGATCTTCACATCGACCGGCTGCCAGTTGTTGAATGAAAACAACAACAGCACCACGATCAGCAATACCCAGACGATGGTACGGACGACCTGCATGACCCTCTGCCCCCTTATTGGTGATCGATCAGATCTTCGATGCTAGGCGGGATTGCCGGGGCAATCAATCGCCGCCGAAAACCCGATCAAAAATGCGGTCCACCGCCTTGAAGTGATAGTCCAGGTTGAACTTCTCCTCCAGTTCGGCGCGGGAGAGCGCGGCGGTGACTTCGGCATCTGCCTTGAGCAGATCGAGCAGATTGAGCTGCCCGTCCGATTCCCACACCTTCATCGCGTTACGCTGGACCAGACGGTAGCTCGCATCGCGCTCCAGCCCGGCCTGCGTCAGCGCCAGCAGCACGCGCTGCGAGTGGACAAGGCCGCCCATCTTGTCGAGGTTCTT
>JAKORQ010000563.1 GCA_029777755.1 Planctomycetota bacterium | reverse complement strand
GACGGCATGGGGTTCAGCCTGGTGCCGTGGAAGCCGGTGATCGAGCAGCGGCTTGGGCGGCAACTCGCCGCGACGGTGCGCGGCGGTGGCGCGTCATGGGAAATTGGACGGCAGCCTGGGCTGTCCCGAGGTTAGCCACGCCAACGTCAACGATCCCACAGAATGGATTCAAAGTAATCCTCTGCAACCTCATCTGGAATAGCAGGTGGCGCTGGAAACCTACACACGGCGATGAGTGAAAGTTCTGTCCCATGATCGAGCCCGCGGAGCGGGCTTGAGAGGAGAACAGACCATGAGCAGAAGACCGCGCAGGAACCATTTGCCGACGTTCAAGCCTCGATGCGGTAATTGCGCATCAGGCCCAGATCCTCATGCTCCAGCATGTGGCAGTGGTAGAGGTAGAGCCCTGGATAGTCGGCGAAACGCATCAAGAGCTTCACACGATCACCCGGCATCACCAGCACGGTGTCTTTCCAGCCTTGATCGACGTAGCCATCGCGCACGCTGCTGCTGCCCGCGCCGTGGCGTCGCTCCAGCACCTGAAATTGCTGATCGTGCACGTGGATCGGATGGGCCATCGTCATCATGCCGCTGTCGTTGGCGAACTCCCAAACCTCCGTGGTTCCCAGCTTCACGACTTCATTGGGCGCCACGGCCATCATCTCGAAGCTGCGGCCGTTGAAGCCCCATTGCATCTGCGCCATCGTGATGCGGAATATTCTTGGCTTGGCACGGTTTACCGCATCCTGCAGGCGCGGCCAGGAGATCGCAGACAGCCGATCGGGCAGTTCGATCGACCCGTTCGCCTTGCGCGCAACCTTGACCGTGAATATCGGAAACCGTGCACCAGCGGCCAGCGACGAGCCGCCCATCGCGCCCTCCATGGAGCCTCCACCCATCATGTCCATCATGCGCCCCATGGCGCCTTCAAACGCAAGACTCACCATCGTGAGCTGCGTGCCCACGTCGTCCTTGCTGAAGTCGGCCCACAGTTCAACGCGCTCGGCGGGGGCCAGCATCACGTAG
>JAKORQ010000562.1 GCA_029777755.1 Planctomycetota bacterium | reverse complement strand
TTCGTCTTTCAACTACACCATCGCTAAAGAGAACGTTACTCCTCTCTCGAAAGATGACATCGTCCGCATGTACGAGAGTTGCCGCGATACCACTGCATGTAAGGAGATGCTGTGAACGAGGTTTGCGCTTGCATCGCACTCCGTGACACGCCATGACTGGGGCGCCTCCCCGGGCCTAAATCGCCAGACTGTATCTCCAGCCCTATCAGGACGGGACTTCCACACGGAACCGCCGAACATACTCGGCACACAAACAGCACAGCGCCGAAGGGGTTTCCTTCGGCGCTGTGTTTATCCTGCAACAGGATGTCAGGTCATGCCTTGCGGCGCTGGCGGCGGAGCAGGCCGAATAGCGCAACTGCCCCGGCAGTGCCCACTGCGGTCGGCTCGGGGACCGTAAGGGCGATGGAGTTGCCGTTGTAGGCATAGTCGATGTTGTAGCCGGCCGGGAGGTTGCTCACCGACGCAAACTCACTTCCCGTCAGCGTGCCGGAGTAGGTGGCCAGGACGTAGACCGCGTCATCCAGCGTGCCGAGAAGATTGAAATCGATCGAACCGCTGGTGATGTCCAGGTCGCCGGCCAGCAGCAGGCCTGCCGAGCCGTCGTCGGTCGGGTCGATATCGAACACGATCGTCTGGCCGCCGCCCATAGCGAAAGCCTGGGCAGTGGTGTCAAGGATCGCACCAACGCCGATCTGGATCGTCGAGCTGCTGCTGATCGAGCCAGCGGAGCCAAGCTTCAGCGTACCGCCAGTGATGGTGGTCGGACCGCTGTAGGTGTTGACGCCGTCCAGGGCGAGCGTGCCAGCGCCGGCCTTGACGATGCCGCCATTCTCGATCGCCGGTACGATAGCCAGGTCAACGTCGGCCGCACCGTCGCCGATCGTGAAAGTGCGAGTCTCACCATTGAGATCGATCACGCCCATGTTCGTACTGGCGACCGCATCGATCGTGACGGTGTTGCCATTGATGGTGTTGCCGGTGAAGGTCACGTCACCATTGAGCAGCAGCTTGCCACCGCGATTGGAGGAATGGCCGCCGATGATGATCGGCGTGTACGCACCTTCTGCGGTGTTCTCGATCGCCAGACCGCCGTTGAGAGCCAGGTAGGTATTGTGGCTGGAGGCGGAGCTGGCGTTGGAGATGTTGACAACGCCGCCGGAAAGGGTCGTCAAGCCGGCCACGCTCATGTTCGTCTGCGGGACGAGGTTGATGTTCCCGCCGAAGAGCGTCGCCGATCCGGTGAGCGTGCTGCTGCCGGAATGGCCAGAGGAGCCGCTCTGATACTTCCCGCCTGTCATTATCAGGCTGTGGAAGGTTTCGCTGCGCGAAGAGCCCTCGTTGCCAAGCTGCAGCTTGAAGCTGCCGCCGTTGATGATGATGTTGGAGGTATCGGCAATCCTGTTGCCGCCATCCTCGACCGCCCCACCGTTGATCACCAGGTCACCGGGGATGAGATCTGAGGTTCCACCCGCAGCGAGATAGAGATATCCGGTGTTGACGGTGGTTGGCCCTGTGTAGGTGTTATCGTTTGTGCCGGAGAACTTCACCGTTCCGCCGCCAGCGATGGTGATGCCGTTGCCGCCGTCGTTGGTGATGACGCTGCTGATCTCAAGGTAGCCACCCTCGCGCGAGCCGGAGGTCCTGATGCCGCTGGTGGTGGCGATGATGACGCCCTCCTGGCCGGCCAAGTCCAGCGTGGGCACGGCAATGTGCATCTTGTTGTTGGTATTGCCGCTGCTGGGCTGCCCGGTGACAAGCTGGCTGGCGTAGATCATGCCGCTGTTGATCTTCAGCGTGCCGGTGCCGTCGATGAAGATGCCTGAGCCATCGGCCGTGTTGGCGCCGCTGACGTTGAACGACAGCGAGTTGATCGTGGTGTCCTGGAAGATAGCGGTGATGGCCGGGCCCTCGCCGCTGTTGTTGGACAGGCGCACGTTGTCCAGGGACATCTGGCCATCGGCGATGTAGTCCCTGTATTCATCGGCGCTCAGCACCCGCACACCCTTTGCGGCGTCGTAGGTCACCAGGCCACTTGTGGCGCTGGCGCCTGTCTGGCCGCCGCTGTATGCGATGTCGCCGAAAGCGCCCTTGATGATGCCGATGGTGGGCTGGCCGGCCGAGCCGCCGCCACCAACCAGCGCCGGGGCCGACGAGAAGACGGTATTCGTCGAGTTGGTGCCGGTTCCAGCGTCATTGGTGCCGAAATTGTTACCCGCAAACAGAACGACACTGCCGGCGCGACGATCCAGGCTGTCCGCCAGGAGCTGGGCATTCTGCGTGTTGCGGGCACGCACCTGCACGGCCGCGAATCCCTGCTCGATGGTCAGCGCGTTGGTGATGATGTCGAGCGTGTCGCTGGTGGTGTTGTTCTGGTCAACGAAGAACGCCACGCCGCTGCTGGAGCCCTGCCCCTGCAGGGTCAGGCCATTCATGCGGGCAGCGGAACCAATGTTACCCTGGACGATAAAGTTAACGATCGCGTTGGAGGTGTCGGCCTGGTTGGCAGCCGTGACCGTTATGTTCGAGTCGCTGGCCCGGGCATTGACGAACCTGGTGGTGGTGCTGGAGCCCGGCTCGGCGGGCCCCACGATGATGTCGCCGCCGCCGGTGATGTCGGCGCGGAACTCCTTGGTTCCCCTGCCGCGCAGGGTCAGCGAGTAGCCATCGGTATCCAGCCCGCTGGTGGCGCTGAGGATGAACGAGTTACTGCCGCTGGTGCCATTGCGGGTGCCGATGTTCCATGTCTGGTCGGCCGACAGACGCAGAGCGTTGTTGAAGACGAAACTCTTGTTGGTGCTGGTGACGGGGGCGGTAGTGATGCCGCCTGCGCCGATGGTCAGCGTATTGGAGCCGTTGAAGGAGAAGGCGGTTACCGAGTCGAGCACATTCAGCCCATACTAGTGGATGTCATCTCCGAGGGTATATGAGGTATTGCCGTACGGCCCGACATCCCACAGGGCGATGTCGCTGGCGCCGGGGGCTACGCCGCCGACCCAACTGGTGCCCAGGTTCAGCGAATCAGCATTGTCTGCCTTGGTGATCGTGCCGGCGTTGGCCGACATGATTCCGCTGACAGCAACAGCTGCCGCTATCTGCAGTGCCCGTTTGCGTGCGATAGATGCCATGGAGATCCTCCTGTAAGTGTGAGAATCCAAGAGTCTCGTCCTCCCTTGTTCCAGTAACGATAGGAAACAAACTAAGCCCTCCTGTTCACGAGATGAACAGGAGGGCTTTACAACTGTGCGAAAAATCAGCGGAGCCGCTCAAGCTTGAACTGCTTGCCCGCCAGCGCTTCCTTCACGTACACGCCCCAGTACTCCGTGGGGGTGTAGTCCCAGTCCTTGATGACCATGGGGCCGCAGGACGGATGGAAGCTGAAGCCGGTCCAGTGAAGCTTGTACTTCTGGATTGCGCCAAGCATATCGGACGGCCAGGTGCAGCTCGGGCCGAGCTTCTCGTACTGCTCGTCGGGCTTGATGAAGGGGAAGTCTTCCCACTTCTCGGGGCAGCCCACTTCGCCCACGAAGATCGGGTAATGCTCGGCGACATCGAGCACTGCCTTCTGCCAGCCCTTCTTCCACGGGTAATTGTGGTGGGAGT
>JAKORQ010000561.1 GCA_029777755.1 Planctomycetota bacterium | reverse complement strand
GGATAGGCTCGCCATGGCGCAATCCCGGCAAAGGCCGCTGTCACCGCACCTCACCATCTGGCGATGGGGTCCGCATATGCTGATCTCCATCCTCCACCGCGCGACTGGCGACGGTCTCGCCGTCCTCGGGGGACTTGGCCTCACCTGGTGGCTCTATGCGGCGGCGAGGGGGCCGGCATCTTATGCCAACTTCCTCTATTATGTGTGGGAAGCCGATGGCGCCGATATCACCGGCCTGCTGATCAACCTGCTGAGCCGCGTCGTGCTGATCGGCCTGACCTGGGCCTTCTTCCAGCACCTGTTCTCGGGCATGCGCCACCTCGTGATGGACATGGGTGCGGGCTATGAGCTGCAGACCAACCGGCGCTGGTCGATCCTGATCATCATCGCCGCGCTTCTTTGCACTGTCGCCTTCTGGGCCTGGATCTTCATGGGGAGGGCGCACTGATGGGCAGCGGAACCGGAATTGGCCGCGTGCGTGGCCTGGGATCGGCCAGGAGCGGCACGCATCACTGGATCGTCCAGCGCGTCACCGCTGTTGGCAATGCGCTGCTGGTCACCTGGCTCATCGCCAGCCTCGCCATGTTGCCGGCGCATGATCATGCCGCGATCACCGGCTGGCTCGCCCAGCCGATCGTCGCGGTGCCGATGATGCTGATGCTGGTGAGCGTGTTCTACCACATCCGCCTCGGCCTGCAGGTGCTGATCGAGGATTATGTGCATGATGACGGCCTCAAGTTCGCCGTGCTCATCATCCTGAATTTCTTCGTGATTGGCTGTGCGGCCACGGGGCTCTTCTCGGTCGCCAAGATCGCTTTTGCCGGAGGCGCACTCTGATGCCGGACACTTCCTCAACCGCTGCCTACAAGATCATCGACCACACATATGATGCCGTGGTGGTGGGTGCCGGCGGATCGGGCCTGCGCGCGACCATGGGCATTGCCGAGAGCGGCCTCAAGACCGCCTGCATCACCAAGGTCTTCCCGACCCGGTCGCACACTGTCGCGGCGCAGGGTGGCATTGCCGCCAGTCTCGGCAATATGGGGCCGGACCACTGGACCTGGCACATGTACGACACCGTCAAGGG
>JAKORQ010000060.1 GCA_029777755.1 Planctomycetota bacterium | reverse complement strand
GGTCATGCGCCATGGTTCATGGGCCGTCGACTGCGAGCAGATCACGGACTGCTTGAGCACTTCCTGGCACGGCACTTCACGATAGGCCAACAGGTGGGAGCGCCTGGCCATGGCGACCGCCAGCGTGTCATGCCACAGCGGCTCGCATATCCAGCCAGGCCACTTCCAGTCAGCCGCAGACAGGGCGAAATCGAAGCTGTCGCCCGGTAGCTCCGGGGCTCGACCGGGATCTGTCCATCCGGCCAGGACAATAGGGGTCTCCGGCTCTTCGGCACGCTGCAGGGCGAGCACGCCGGCGAGCTGGGGAGGCACCCATTCGCCAAGCACGACCATACGGATCTCGGCGGTGATGTCACTCGACTCCACGTCCAGCTCCCCCAGGCCCGAATATTGCGCCCAATGACTTCGCGGCCGTTCAATGAGTTAAGTTTAACGTGGTTTAGATCGTGGCCGCGATCGACGCTTTTGGCGATGCAAAAGCGTTCGATCCAAAGAGGTCGCCCAACCGGCACCACGACCTACGAAGCGAAACCAGCCATCGCGTTTGGGGCTGCCGTGCGGGAAGAAAGGATCAACCAGGGTATCGCTCAGGAAGTGCTGGCACACATGGCGGGCATCGAACGGTCCCACATGGGCAAGATCGAGCGCGGCGAGCATGTCCCCACGCTCCCTCTCATTCTGAAGATCGCCCGCGCACTGAAATGCAGTGCCGCCCACTTGATGACGCGGACCGAAGCCAAGCTGGAGGAGTCGGCTCCATCCGCGGAATGATGCCGACCGTTGCAGCGGCCGCATGTCTACCCTTGATCGTCGTTGTCGTTGCCGCCAAGGGCTGAATCGTGGCGGTTTGCGGCTTCGTTGAGGAGCCGCAGATAGGGGTTGTCTGGCGGCGGCTCCCGGAACAGCACATCCGAGCTGGCGAGCAGATAGCCGTGCAGTCGGCGCGACTTGCGCGGCCCCGAGACCTCACAGGTCCAGATGTTCAGCCCGCTGGGCTGCTTGCGGTGCTGTCCCAGCTTCTCGAAGCGCTTCTGTACCCACTGCCATCCCTCCAGCTTCTCCTGCTTGGCCAGTGCGGCGACATGAAGGAACTCCTGCGCGTAGCGCTGGAACACGCCGGGGCTGACGAGGTAGCTCGTACCGGCGACGGTATGCACCAGGGCCTTGGCGTCGTTGATGATGAGCTTGCGCGTCTGGATGCTCTGACGCAGCCAG
>JAKORQ010000560.1 GCA_029777755.1 Planctomycetota bacterium | reverse complement strand
TTCCAGGTAGATGGACTGGTCTTCCTTGAGGCCCAGATCGCTGAGCATCCCCAGGTGCGCCGAGCGCTTGATGTGCAGGATGGCCAGGTAGCCCAGATCCTTCTGCGTCAGGCCGCTCTTTTTGAGCGACTGCCCGATGCAGTTGAGCCAGTTGGCAGCGGATACCTCGTTGAGGCGGTTCTTCATCTTCTCGGGCTCGAACAGGCGCAGGGAACGCGTGGCTTCATCCATATTGAAAGGCGTGATGGGCTTGGCCGTGCCGCCGATCTCCACGCCCGCGGTGCGGGCCAGGGAGCCGTCTGACATGATGTGGCTGCCCAGCAGCAGATTGCGGTTGTAATTCTTTTTGAGCAGGATCGCGCCGCCGCCGGCGGACAGGTTGTACATCATGGACATGTTGCGGTCGGTATAGTCCACAAAGTCGCCGTTGCGGTAACCGCCGGCGATCAGGATGGTGCTGATCTCATCATCAGCCAGGAGCATATCCCTGGCGATCTTCATCGCGGAGACGCAGGTGCAGCAGCGGTTTTGCACGTCGATGCCCCAGGCGTTCACGGCCCCTATGCGGTCCTGGATGTAGAGGGCGGAGGTGGTGAGGGGATACTCTTTCCACTCTTCGCCGATGCACAGGATCACATCAATCTCCAAAGGATCGATGCCGGAGTTCTTCAGGCAGTCGAGCGCGGCCAGCGCGCCCATTTCCTGCGTGCCGTCGTGTATACCGTCCTCCGGGATGTATTTCTGATTGATGCCCAGCTTGTCGCGCACCGCCTCCTCGCTCCAGACGCCGCGGGTCTCTCTTGAGATGTCCGCTGCCGTCATCACCTTTTTGGGGAGGTAGATGCCCGTGCCGGCAATGCCTACGTTGATCGCGCTCATCTTGATCCAATGCTCCTTGAAATTTGTCGTCGGGGGCGGAGGGCTCAAGGCCCGTCAAAGCAAAGCGCTGACGGGTCTTGGGGGTTACAGGCGCATGCCTCCGTCCACCTGCAGGACCTGGCCTGTGATGTAGCCGGACTCGTCGGAAGCGAGGAACAAAGCGGCGCTGGCGATCTCGTGGGGCTGGCCCAGGCGGCCCAGCATGGTCATCGCGGCAAACTTGTCCAGCATTTCCTGCGGCACAGTCTTTAAAATATCGGTCATGGTATAGCCGGGGGCGATGGCGTTGACGCGCACATTGCCGCCCTTCATGGAGAACTCCTTCGCCCAGGTCTTGGTCAGGCCGATCAAGCCCGCCTTGGTGGCGGCGTAGTTGGCCTGGCCGATGTTGCCGAAGACGCCGACGACGCTGGAGATGTTGATGACGCTGCCCGAGCCCTGCGCCTGCATGTAGGGGCCGACGTGGCGGGTGAGGTTGAACACGCCCTTGAGGTTGACATCAAGCACCACGTCCCACTGCTCTTCGGTCATC
>JAKORQ010000559.1 GCA_029777755.1 Planctomycetota bacterium | reverse complement strand
GCTCATTGCGCTGATTCTCAGGCTGGACTCGCCCGGCCCGGTGATTTTCAAGCAGAAGCGCACCGGCATGAACGGCGAGCGCTTCACGATGTACAAGTTCCGGACGATGTTCGAGAACGCCGAGGAGTTGAAGGAAAAGTACGCACACCTCAACCATCTTACCTGGCCGGACTTCAAGATCGTGGACGACCCACGCATCACCCGCGTCGGGAAGTTTCTGCGCAAGACCAGCCTGGACGAGCTTCCTCAGCTCTTCAATGTGCTGAAGGGGGACATGAGTCTCGTCGGGCCGCGGCCCACCTCGTTCTCGGCGGATACCTACAAGCTGTGGCAGACCGAGCGACTGGAGGTACGCCCCGGCCTGACCGGCCTGTGGCAGGTCAACGGGCGCAGCGATACCGACTTCGAAGAGCGCTCTGAGCTGGATATCGAGTACATCGAGCGGCAGAGCTGGAAGCTGGACCTGTTGATTCTCTTCCACACGTTCTCCGCGGTGCTGATGGGGCGCGGATCATACTAGCCCGGCGGAGGACCAGCCCCGCCTGCGGGCATGGGGTGAGAGGCTAAACAAACGGTAACCGTTTTGTAGCTATTTGGCTGCATAGCAGCAAGAGGGGATGGACTGACGTGGAGCAGAAGTTTTTCCGAGCAGTATGGCGGTGGCTGTGGCTGATTGTACTGGTGACCGGGTTGTCCGGGCTGATCACTTACTGGGTGAGCAGGAGTGCGCCGACGACGTATGAGGCCGAAGCCCGGTTGATCGTCGGCCCCGGTTTGGACAGCCCGGTGCTGGATCTGGACACGCTGCGAACGAGCGGTCAGTTGATTCAGACGTACGCCGACATGGCCGGGACGCCATCCTTCCACCGCAGCATCGTCAGCCGGCTTGGGCTTGACATAACGGGGATCGAACTCAGCAAGAATCTGGAAGTCGTCGCCAATGAGGAGAGCCAGATCCTCACCATCCGGGCCCGGCATGAGGAGGCCGTGCAGGCGATCCTGATCGCCAACACCGCGGCGGAGCTTCTCATCGAGGCGAGCCCGACCAGCCAGGGCAATGCCGCCGCACAGCTCATCAGCGAGATGCAGCAGCAGATCGCCCGGCTGGAAGAGGACATAGCGAACAGCAAGGCCATCATCATCGAGCTCGAAACCGAGCTTCAGACCACGTCGGATCCGATCCAGCAGAATCTTCTCACCACACAGCTCTCGGAGGAGCGCCGCTTCCTCTCCGAGAACAACCAGGCTCTGGCCCGGCTGTATGAGACGATGCAGCGGCCTATCGCCAACCAGATTCGCTTTGTCGAGGTGGCGAACAGCGCGCAGCGTCTTGACGGCGGGCTCAACCTGAAGGTCCTGATCGGCGCGATGGTCGGCATGATGATCACGCTGATCCCCATCCTGACCGTGACCTACTACTC
>JAKORQ010000558.1 GCA_029777755.1 Planctomycetota bacterium | reverse complement strand
TTCCACGTACTTCCGCATCAACGCCAAGAATACCGGCCAGTTTGAGCGGACGCTGATCATCGCCGATGAGGGGTCCTATGTGAGCTACCTTGAGGGATGCACCGCCCCGATGCGCGATGAGAATCAGCTCCACGCGGCGGTGGTCGAGCTGGTAGCGCTGGATAACGCCACCATCAAGTCCTCCACTGTCCAGAACTGGTACCCCGGCGACAAGGACGGCAAGGGCGGCATCTACAATTTCGTCACCAAGCGAGGCCTGTGCAAGGGCCGGAACTCCAAGATCACCTGGACTCAGGTTGAAACCGGGTCGGCAATCACATGGAAGTATCCGAGTTGCATCCTCCAGGGTGATGACTCGGTGGGCGAGTTTTACTCGGTTGCCCTGACCAACCACCACCAGCAGGCGGACACCGGCACCAAGATGGTGCACATCGGCCGGAACACCCGCTCCACTATCGTGAGCAAGGGTATTTCCGCCGGCGTCGGCCAGAACACGTACCGTGGGCTGGTCAAAATTCTGCCGCGGGCACACAATTCGCGAAATTACACGCAGTGCGACTCGCTTCTGCTTGGTGATAGGTGCGGCGCTCACACCTTCCCTTACATCGAGGTACAGAACACCACCAGCCAGGCCGAGCACGAAGCCTCCACCAGCCGTATCGGTGAGGATCAGTTGTTCTACTGCAAGACGCGCGGGATCGCGCTGGAAGATGCGGTGAACATCATCGTCAACGGCTTCTGCAAGGAGGTCTTCAAGGAGCTGCCGATGGAGTTTGCCGTAGAGGCCCAAAAGCTGCTGGGCGTCAGCCTCGAGGGCAGCGTCGGCTAGCAGCCGCCGGTTTTTCGACATCAAGAGAATTTGCAACCTGGAACAAGCGAACATGGCATTACTTGAAATACGGAATTTGCACGCGAAGGTAGCCGGACCCGGCGGCCGCGAGATCCTCAAGGGTGTTGACCTGACGATCGAGCCCGGGCAGATCCACGCAATCATGGGAAAGAATGGCTCGGGCAAGAGCACCCTCTGCCAGGTGCTCGCCGGGCGCGAGACGTACGAGGTCACCGAGGGCGAGATCATCTACGATGGCAAGGATCTCCTTGAGCTTGATGCCGAGGAACGCGCCCGCGAGGGGCTGTTCCTGGGATTCCAGTATCCCGTGGAGATCCCCGGCGTATCCACCAGCTACTTCCTCAAGGCGGCCGTCAACGCCATCCGCAAGCATCGCAATGAGAAGGAGCTTGACGCCGTTGAGTTCCTCACGCTGGTGAAGAGCAAGATGAAGCTGCTGGAGATGGATTCCAGCTTCATGAATCGCGCGGTGAACGAAGGGTTCTCCGGTGGCGAGAAGAAGCGTAACGAGATTTTCCAGATGGCGGTCATCAATCCGCGCCTGGCCCTGCTGGATGAAACCGACTCGGGGCTGGACATCGACGCCCTGCGCGTCGTTGCCAACGGCGTGAACGCGGTGAAAAAGGCGGATCCTGACAAGACGATCCTGCTCGTGACGCACTATCAGCGGCTGCTGAACTACATCGTGCCCGATTTCGTGCACGTGATGATCGATGGCCGCATCGTCAAGTCCGGCGGCAAGGAGCTGGCGCTGGAGCTTGAGGAGCGCGGTTACGAGTGGATCGAGGAGCCCGTGGCAGCGAAGTAGAGACGATACCTGATGTCCATGACCACCATACAACCTGATATAAGCACCTTCACCCGCCTGTCGGCACGGGCAAGCGACAGCCTGCAGGCGCTGCGCGAGCGGGCAATGCGCCGTTTCCAGGAAGTCGGCCTACCGCGCGATGATGACGAGGAATGGCGCTTCACCAATACCGACCCGCTGGCGGAAGTTAGCTGGACTCTGCCCGAGGCTGCTCATGATGTGGGCGAGATCGTCGCGAAGCACACCATGCCTGGTGCGGTGGAGATCGTGCTAGTCAATGGCAAGCCGCAGCCGATGGCAGCGCAGCTTCCCCGCGGACTGTGGGTAGGACCGCTCTCCGCGGCGCCGGCCAACATCGCCGGCAAGGCCAGGGCCATGCTCGGCGGCGCTGCCCCAGTTGAGTTCAACCCATTCGTGGCGCTCAATACCGGGCTGATTGAGGATGTGATCGTCATCCACACTGTCCATGGTGCCACCATCGAGCCGGTGGTTCACCTGCTGTCGATCTCGACGAGTCCCGATTCGCCGCTGCTGGTTTCCCCGCGGGTGCTGGTGATAGTCGGCGCAGGAGCGATGCTCCGCCTGGTTGAGACGCATGTCAGCCAGGGCGAGCAGCAGATCCTCTCGAACACGGTTGTCGAGATTTTCGCCGGGCAGAAGTCGGTAGTCGAGCATTACCAGGTGCAGTGGAATGACGAGAACACCTCGGCAATCCAGAGCACGGTGGCAGCACTGCAGAACTCCGCGGCATACACGCATCATCACGCCAGCCTGTCCGGCAAGCTGATCCGCAACGATCTGCACGCCATCCTCGACGGTGAGGGCGCTGATGCCACGCTTAACGGCGTCGTCCTTATCGATGGCGAGCGACACGTGGACAACCACACGCTCATCCGTCACGAGAAGCCCAACTGCACCAGCCATGAACTGTACAAGCACGTGGTGGCAGATCGCTCGCGCGGCGTGTTCAAGGGAAAGATCTTCGTGCAGAAGGATGCCCAGCATACTGATGCGAAACAGACCAGCCGCACGCTGCTGCTGTCGGATCACGCCTTCATGGAGTCGATGCCGGCACTGGAGATCTACGCTGACGATGTGAAATGTACGCACGGATCCACCGTCGGCCCGCTGGATGAGCAGATGCTCTTTTACCTGCGATCGCGCGGACTTTCCGCCGAGGCTGCCCAGCATCTGCTGATTTACGCCTTCGCGGCCGACATCACCCAGCGTATGAAGGTGCGCGAGGTTCGCCGGCGCATCGAGAGTTACCTGGCAGCCATGCAGGATCTACCGCAGGACTTGAGCATCGAGGCAACGTAATAGATGGTCGTTGACACACAAACGCAGTTTTCGGTTATCGGCAGACTCCTCAACGGCGTAGAGCTTGAGCGCCACTGCGAAGAGTGCCTGCGCACCTTCGACCCGACGACCGTGCGCAAGGATTTCCCTGTGCTGCACACGCAGGTGCGGGGGAAGCTGCCCATCGTCTATCTCGACAACGCTGCCACCACGCAGAAGCCGAGGATTGTGATCGACCGCGTGCAGCACTATTACGCGGCCGAGAATGCCAACGTGCATCGCGGTGTCTACGAGCTGAGCCAGGTCGCCACCGAGGCGTATGAAGGCGCGCGTGAGAAGGTGCGCCAGTTCATCAATGCCCCCAAGAGCCGGCAGATTATCTTCACCCGTGGCACCACCGAGGCGATAAACCTGGTCGCCAACTCCTATGGGCGCAAGTTCATCAAGACCGGCGATGAGATCCTGATCAGCGGCATGGAGCATCACTCCAACATCGTGCCCTGGCAGCTCCTGTGCGAGGCGACCGGCGCGGTGCTGAAGGTCATACCGTTCGATGAAAAGGGCGAGCTGGATATTGCCGCCTTCCGGCAACTGCTTGGCAGCAGGACAAAGCTGGTGGCCGTGACGCACCTGTCCAACGTGCTGGGCACCATCAACCCGGTCGAGGAGATCACGGCGGCCGCCCACGAGGTGGGCGCCAAAGTACTCATCGACGGCGCGCAATGGGTGGGCCACTTCCCCACCGACGTGCAGAAGATCGGATGCGACTTCTACGCCCTCTCTGGGCACAAGATGTTCGGCCCGACCGGCATCGGCGTGCTGTTTGGCCGGGAGGAGCTACTGGAAGCCATGCCCCCCTACCAGGGCGGCGGCGACATGATCTCCTCGGTGACCTTTGAAAAGTCGACCTGGAATGAAATCCCCTGGAAGTTCGAGGCCGGCACGCCGAACATGGCCGGCGCCATCGGGCTGGGAGCTGCCATCGACTACCTTAAGTCGATCAACTTCCCCAACATGGTCTACTACGAGCACGGCCTGCTGCGCTATGCCGAGGCGGCACTGAAGCAGATCCCGGGGCTGCGCATCATCGGCGAAGCTTCCGCCAAGAGCTCGGTCGTCAGCTTCGTGCTGGATGGCATCCATCCGCACGACATCGGCACCATCCTCGATGGCGAGGGGATCTGCATTCGCACCGGCCACCACTGCTGCCAGCCGATCATGGACCGCCTGGAGATC
>JAKORQ010000557.1 GCA_029777755.1 Planctomycetota bacterium | reverse complement strand
GCAGCAGCTCTTCATCCACCAGCGGTATGGTGGCCGAGTGCAATCCCGTCACCAGCGCCAGTGCCGCGCGGGCATTCTTGACAGCCGCGCGAGTATCGAGCAGACGTACACGTGTGCTGGCGGCCTGCGCCTCGGTCTGTGAGACATCGAGCATCCGTGCCGCGCCGGCTTCCTGTCGCCCGCGAGCATCGCGGACGCGCTGCTCCTGGAGCTCCAGCGTGGCCTCCAGCACCTCCACCTCAGCCTCAAGACGCAGGACGTTGTGATACGCCCGCACCACATCTGCCAGCAGGGATTCCTGCAGATCCAGCAGCAGCAGGCGACGCTGCTCGATGGTGAGGTCGGCCACGCGCAGGCGTGCCACGTCACGCAGCCCATTGAATACGTTAATCCGGCCGATGGCGGATAGATCGAAATCGCTGTTGTCAATGCTGGCAAAGTCGCTGCCATCGAAGCTGTAGCTGGCGGAGAGGTCCGCGGTGGGCATGAATAGGGCAACTGCCCTCTTGCGCGCGATCAAGGCCTGAAGGTAATTTTCACCCTCGGAGGCGAGCCGTTCATTCTCCTGGTTGGCAAGCAGCATCGCCTCGACGAGGCCCAGCGGCTTATCAGCCGGGCGGGTAGCAGGCGAGGCTACCTGCACTATATCGATCACCTCACGGTATCTGGCAATCTCTTTCTCCTGATCAACGGCACAACCTGCGGCCAACGCAGCGCCGATGAAGACAACAATCCGCCTCGCTTTCACCTGCTAGCCCCTTCCCTGGCGCACAACCCTCGCCCGAATACAACCATGAGATGCTCGGCAAACTCCTCAGCGCTCAACTTCCCCGGGCCGGATATGGCCACTCCACGGACGGCACCCAGGAGATAGTGCGCGGTTAGGGCCGGGTGCGTATCGGCGAAATCGCCGCGCTCCACTCCCTTCTCAATAACCTCCACGATCTTCTTCACTATTCCCTTGTGGATACCGGACAAACCTGTTTCACAGGAACGGGGTAACACTGAACGCACCAGCGAATACATATACGGCCGAGAGATGGCGAACGTTGCCAGCTCGGTCACGATTGCCCTCAATTTTGCCACGCTTTCATCGGGACACTGCAGGAGGCGTCTCTCGATGGATGCCTGAAGATCGCCAAGCCCCTCCCGCAATATTTCAACCAGCAGGTTCTCCTTGCTGCGGAAGTATATGTAGATGGTGCCCTTGCCGATCCTGGCCCTGGCGGCGATCTCCTCCAGCCGAACCTCATGGAATGGCCGGGCAGCAAACGCCGCCTCGGCGATCTTCATGATGTCGCGACGCTTTTTCTCATCCGGCCGCTGCATGGGGGGAAGCGAGCTTGAAAACTGACTCGTCGGTATTGTAAAATCACCGTCCTCCTCGTCAATGTATTCGTTCTTGCACAAAGGTATTAGCGCAATGCGTGCTCCATCCATCCGATCCACAGCCCTGATGTTGTTACTGGGATTACTGCCTGCCATGATCATTGGATGTGGTCGGGAAGAGCAGAACGGGCGGCGGCAAACCTCACAGGAGCCGGTGGCGGTCTCGCTGGCCCCCTCCCGCCTGGACAAGGTGCGGCGAACCATCCAGGTCGTCGGCACGCTGCACGGCGATGAGGAAGCGCAACTCTCCTCCAAGGTGCCCGGGCGCATCGTGAAGGTCATGGTGGATGTAGGTGACCGCGTGCCGGCCGGGGCACCCCTGGCGCAGATCGATCCCACTGACTATCAGCTTGCCAGGAGGCAGGCCCAGACGCTACTGCTTCAGACGCTCGCCAAGCTCGGCCTGACCGAGATGCCGGATGAATCCTTCCAGCCGGAGAACATCCCCACCGTACAGCAGGCGAAGTTGCAGGCGGACAACGCCGAGGCGCGCTTTCGCCGGGCGGAGAAGCTGTTCCAGCAACAGCCGCCGCTCATCAGCGAGCAGGAATACGAGGACCTGAAGACGGCCGCCGCCGTGGCTCGCAGCGCGTATGACGTTGCCCTGCTTTCAGCGCGGTCCCTGGTGGCCGAGGCACGGACGCGCGAGGCTGAGCTGAATCTCGCCGAGCAGCGCCTGGCTGACACGACCATCAAGGCTCCCGAGGGCAACGGCCGGCAGTACGCCATCGCCGCGAAATTGGTTTCCGTCGGCGAGTATGTGAAGGATGGCACCGCCCTCTTTACCGTAGTGGCCGACAATCCCATCCGCTACCGCGCCGCCGTTCCCGAGCGTTACCTGGCACAGGTGCAGCGTGGCCAGCAGGTACAGGTGCGCGTGGAGGCATACGCGAAGGTATTCGATGGCGTGGTCAGCCGGATCAATCCGCAGATCGATCGCGAGAGCCGCTCGTTCATCGTCGAGATCGACGTTGAGAATCCCGAGGGCCTGCTGCGCCCCGGCGGGTTTGCCCGCGGGGCCATCGCCACCCGCATAGATGAGAACGTGACGTTCGTTCCCGAAGAGGCCGTGGTCACTTTCGCCGGTATCCGCAAGGTCTTCACCGTCGTCGGCAACAAGGCCGTTGAGCATCAGGTCTCGATAGGCGAGAAGCGAGATGGATATGTGGAGATCACCAGCGGCCTGGAGGGCGATCCCCAAGTCGTGGTGTCGGGTGTCAATCGCCTGGCTGACGGCGTACCGGTATTGGTTGATGGTTCATCTTCAG
>JAKORQ010000059.1 GCA_029777755.1 Planctomycetota bacterium | reverse complement strand
TGACGGTCGCGATGAGCAGTTCCGCACCGGTCGCGATGGCAACAATGCCCGCACCGGTCGATTCACGCCCTACTGGAACCGGGATGCGAAGGGCAATATCGCAGTCCAGCCCCTGGTCGAGTACGACACCATGGACAAGCATCCGAACGGCGTGCTCAAGGGCGGCTGGTATATCGGCCCTCGGGATACCGGGAAGGAGAGCGTGCTTGATCCCTTTCCTTACATCGTTCAGGGCAAGCAGGTCTGGCTGACCACGCTGTCGGTGCCCATCGTGGTTAACGGCAAGTTCCTGGGCGTGGCGGGTACAGACTACAACCTCGACTTCGTTCAGGAGCTCTCCCTGCAAGCGGATCGAGGCCTTTTCGGGGGCAAGGCCGAGGTTATCATCGTCAGCAACATGGGCTTGATCGTGGCGGACAGCGAGAAGCCCGAGCTGATCGGCAAGCCGCTTGCCGAGGCGTTTCCCGGCGATATCAGCAAGGTCCTGCTCAGCGAGATCCAGGGGGGCAGAAGCACGGCCTCTCTTGATGAGTCGAGTGGGCAGATCACGGCGCTGGCCCCCATTACCCTTGGCCGCACGGGTAAGCCCTGGTCGGTGGTGATCAAGGTGCACAAGGACGTGGTGCTGGCCGACGCCTACGCCCTGGATCGCGATCTGGCCGAGCGTTCGAGCAGCGCTGTATGGTGGCAGGTGGTTGTGGGGCTGATCGTGGCATGTGCCGGAACGAGCTTCCTGTGGTTTGCCGCGGGCTCTCTGAGTCGGCCGATCCGGGAGGCCGAGCGCCTGGCCAATACTATTCGGCTGGGGGATTTTTCCCGCCGCATGGCTCACCTGCATGACGATGAGGTGGGGAGGCTGGCTGTCGCCCTGAACGATATGGCTGCACGGCTCCAGCTCCAGGCAGGTATCGCCGATCGGATTTCCCAGGGAGATCTCGATATCCGGATAGAACTGGCTTCCGAGAATGATCAGCTCGGCATTGCTCTGCAACGCATGGTGGACAACCTGAACGATGTGGTCAGTCGATTGCAGGGCGGGTCAAAGGAAATCACCGCCAGTGCCAAACAGGTTTCGGACTTGAGTCAGGGCCTGTCGGCGGGCGCCGCTGCCTCGGCGGCCTCGGTGACCGAGATCGGGGCGACGGTGCAGCAGATGGCCGCGAACACCAGGCAGAATGCCCAGAATGCCAGTGCGGCAGACGATCTGTCCAAGTCGGCGCAGGCCGTTGCGGTCAGTGTCAGCGCGCATATGCAGGAGATGGTCCGATCCATGGGCGAGATCGAGCAGGCCGGAGCAAGCATCACCGAGATCATCCGGGTGATTGACGAGATTACCG
>JAKORQ010000556.1 GCA_029777755.1 Planctomycetota bacterium | reverse complement strand
TGTCGCACCTTATCCTGCTGCGCAGGCGAGAGGTCAGCCGGTATCTTCAGGGCGGCGCCATCGTCGTCGATGTACTTGGCCTCGTATGAGTAAAACTCATGGCGTGGCACGATCTCGCCGGGGATACTGGCAACCGGCGGTGCCTCCGGGTCGAGATCCTCAAGAACCGCCACCTCAATCTCGCGGCAGTCGATCCCCTTCTCGACGATGATCTTTGTGTCATACGAAAAGGCCGTCTGGATGGCCGAGGGTAGATCCTCCAGTGATTTGACCTTCACAACCCCGACGCTTGATCCTAGGTTGGCCGGCTTGACGAAGCAGGGAAACCCGATTTCCCCGGCGATCCGGCTGTGCAGTTGCTCCGCCCTCTTCTCATAGCTGCTGCGACGGATGGCTATCCACGGCACCACTTCCACACCGGCCAGTTGCGCCAGGCGTTTGGCCACGTCCTTATCCATGCCGATCGCGCTCGCAAGGACGCCACTTCCCACATACGGCACATCCGCCAGTTCCAGCAGCCCCTGGATGGTGCCATCCTCGCACAGCGGGCCGTGCATCACCGGAAAGACCACGTCGATGGCGCAATCCTTCACTGCCTGTGCACCATCCAGCGTGGCCAGCTTAGCTCCGCCTTTCTGTGGATGTGCGGGCATTGCCACGACCGGGGCATCCTGCTTCACCGGCAGCGATTTCGCATCGCGGTCGATGTCAGCCATGCTGTGCAGGAGCCATCTGCCATGTTTGTCGATGGCGATGGGTATGATCTCGTATTTATCGGGATCGAGATTGCGGATCACTGAAGCAGCCGACACCAGGGAAACGTCATGTTCGCCAGATCGGCCGCCATATAACACTGCGACGCGGAGCTTCTGTCCGGGCATCCATGCCTCCTTACAGATTATGCCGCGAGTATACGCGGGCGCTATTTCGCATGGTAGATTGTTCTTCACATGCTCCGTCGTTTCTCAACAATCGACATGGTCCTGGCGACCATACTGGGGCTGCCGGGCATCTGGCTGATCCTTCCCCTGCTTCGGCATGGTGGCAGCCTCGCCTGGGGCAACTTGCTGCCCGCTGTGGCGGAGCTAACGGTTCGCACGATTATCTATAGCACGCTCGCCACGGTGATGGCGTTTGTCCTTGCGGCTCCCGCGATCATGGTGCTGGCCCGCGCCTCAAGCGAGACGATGGTCTCGGTGTTCGGGATACTTTTATGTGCCCTGCTCCAGTCGCCGGTAATCTACCTTTACGGCTGGTCGCAGTTCTTTCGCATCGTGGGAATGAACATAGTCCCGCAGTCGCCGGCCGACGTTCTGCGCTGCATCTTCACACTCGCCACCTGGCTCTGGCCAATTCCCGCGGCGGCCGTGGGGCTGGCCTTGCGTGCGCTCGATCGCGACACCATCGACGCCGCCCGGCTGGACGGCGGCCAGCGCCGAGTTGCCTTTCACCAGCTTC
>JAKORQ010000555.1 GCA_029777755.1 Planctomycetota bacterium | reverse complement strand
GGCCTGGCGCAGGGTGATGGTGTGAGCCATGGCAGCCCGCACGCCGGGAATCCGCAACGGGGTAAATCCGCAGCTTACCAGTACATCGAGCACGCGGGGATGCTGTTCCAGCAGCTCGGCGACCTTCATGTCCGGGTCAAATTCCATAAATGGACCTTTTTGTACATTGTAGCGACTTCTGCCCCGTCGGCGAACACGCTTTCGCGCGAGCATGGCGCTCATTTATCCTTTGATTGGACTGCGCTTACCGTTAGACTCATCCTTGTCATGAGCAACAAACCTCGCGTTGGCGTCGTTGGTTGTGGGCAGATCAGCAAGTCATACTTGAGAAACATCCAGCGGCATGGCTATCTCGACATAGTGGCCGTGAGCGACCTGGATCACTCGCGCGCGAAGGAAAGGGCGCAGGAGTTCAACATTCCCCGCGTGCTGGAGACCGAACAACTGACGTGCGATCCCGAAGTGGAGTATGTGCTTAACCTGACGGTTCCGCAGGCCCATCTCCCGGTGGCCATGAGCGCCCTGGACGCCGGCAAGCACGTCTATAACGAAAAGCCGCTGGCGGTAACCCGCGAAGAGGCATCACTGCTGATGGATAAGGCCAGACAGAAGGGGTTGCGCCTGGGCGTGGCTCCCGACACTATCCTTGGCGCGGGAATGCAGAACTGCCGCCGACTGCTGGATGAGGGCAAGATCGGCGAGCCTGTGGGAGTGGAGGTGGTGTTCAACCTGCGCGGCTACCCGGACCCCAATCACTTCCACTGGAAGCGCGGGGCCGGCGTGCTGATGGACATCGGTCCGTATTACTTCACGGCCATGGTCGCCCTGCTCGGGCCGATCAAGCGGGTATCGGCGTTCGCACGCTACTGGCCGATGAAGGAAGTGCGCGAGCGCTTCCCCAACTGGCGGGAGTTGATCGAGGTTCCCTCGCACGTGGCGGCGATCGTGGAGTTCGACAGCGGAGTCGTGGGCAATATCACGCTTACCACCGAGTACTGCGGCAACTATGACGTGCTGCTGAAGATCTATGGCAGCGACGCCACCATGGTCTGCCCGGACCCCAACATGTTCGATGGCGATCTCATCATCACTTCCTTCGGCGAGGAGAAACTGCGTCTGAAAGCCGAGGGGCCTTACGCCATCGAGGGTCGCGGCGTCGGCCTGGCCGACATGGCATACGCGCAGATGGTCGGC
>JAKORQ010000554.1 GCA_029777755.1 Planctomycetota bacterium | reverse complement strand
GGTTTGGAAGTCGCCGTTGGCGATGAGGTTCCCGGTGGCTTGCAGTTGAGCCTTGATCTTCTCATCCGCCTTCTGCTCGTTCTTCTCGGCCTCGGCGGATGCCTTCGCGGCGGCTGCCTCGATCTCCGCCTTCATCGAGTCCACGGCGGAATCATCGGCCACGGGAACGAGGCGGAAATCGTCGAAATCGAGCGTGCCGGCACTCGCCTCAAACAGGCAGGGCATAAACTCCAGCGTCTTCGCGCCCTCTGGCACGAGGAACTTCTGGCTCTTCTGCTGCCAGCCATTGGAGTTGCCCTTGAACACCGGCGGCTTGGGACCGGGCTTGACTTCCTTGCCGGATTCATCCTTGAAGTTCATCATGATCCGGCCATCGTGCCAGATCTGCTTGCCGACCTTGATGCCCTCGTAGCGCACGCGATAGCTCAGCTCATACGCCTTGTGTTCAGGCTTGACCTGGATCGCGCGGTACACCAGCACCATCTTGCCCGGCTCCGTGACGGTCAGGCGCAGGAAATGGTTGCCGTCCTCCTCCTGCAGCGAGATGTTGGGCGTGTTCTTGCTGAACCAGCCTACCGGGGCACCGTCCCTGACCTGCTCGAAGTCGCCGTTATCTATCAGCGAGTTGACTTCCTGCCCCCTGGCGGAAGACAGGAGCATCGCCACCATCATCAGTGGCAGCAGTAAGAATTTTCCGACAGCGAAACTACATTGCATATCGC
Source organism: Planctomycetota bacterium (assembly GCA_029777755.1). GTDB lineage: Bacteria > Planctomycetota > Phycisphaerae > Tepidisphaerales > Tepidisphaeraceae > CAIQIQ01. The sequence goes on along the minus strand of JAKORQ010000554.1, from coordinate 1,741 downwards.
TTTCCTCACGTTAGATCGTAACCAGTTACGAATGCCGCCGGCGACCCATGCCCAGCACACCCAACCCCAGCAGGCTGAGCGTGGCAGGCTCCGGAACCGCCACGTATTGCTCGAGAATCCCCATCGCCGGCCGATCCATCTGGTTCTCCTGGCCGAAGTTCAGTGGATGGACATTGAACATGTAGTTCGTGCCCCACCACCGGCCGCCTGCCCAGTATGTCCAGCCCAGCCACACGTCGCTGTTGTCGTCCATGTGCTCGAGCATGTTGACCAGCGCCTCGTCTGCAATCTGGTCGACACCGTCACCTATAAGACTGTTAGGAACGCCAAATTCACCGAGGAAACCGCGCACGTTGTTCTCGCGGGCCCACTGGGTAAAGACATTGAGGCGCTGGGCGCCTACCTGGGCGCTGACCACCTCTGCCTTGGTGCCGGATGAGTCGGAATCGACGTACTGGTGCACCTCGAAGGCGAAGTTGTTCCCAGGGTCGACGATGCTGAGCATTGCCTGGGCATTGGGGGTGCCGTACCAGTTTGAGTTCCACGAATGGGCGCCGCTGTATCCATTGCCGGGCACGAGGATGAGGTTGCTGGCGCCGGTCTGCCGGATGGCGGAGATGGCTGTGTTAGCGCTATTTACCCAGCTCTCGGTGGCCAGGCCATTGGGCTCATTCATCAGCCCGAAGATGACCTTGTCGTTGTCCTTGTAGATGTTGGCAAGGCGCGTCCAGAAATCGGCGAAATGGCTGGCGGTGACAGTTCCGCCGCCGATGACGTTGCCGCTGTAGCGGGCGTAGTTGTGCGGATCGAGGATGACGTAAGCGCCGGCAGCAGTGGCGTAGTTAACGAAGTTCTGGATTCGCGTCAGCTCGGAATTGCTGAAGTTTCCGCCCAGCGTCGGCTGCAGCCGTTCCCACCTGAACGGCAGACGCAGCACGTTCATGCCCTTCTGCTGGACATAGTAATCGACCTCGGAGGAGCGCGGGTAGGTGTAGTCCTGCTCATGGACACCCGGCAGACTGCCAAACTCGGCGCCCGCGATGTTCACGCCTGTCAATTGCACCGCCGCTTCCGCCGGGGAAACGAAGGCAAAAGTCAATGCTCCCAGGGAGATGAGTTGTTTGAGCGTCAGCATGTGCTTCCTTTCGCTCCACGAACAGAGACAAACGGTAAGTCCCCGCCGACGGTCTTCGCGCCAGCGGGGAGGTTGCCGGTGGATCAAATGCGACGTTGACGCCGGACCAGCAGCAGTCCGGAGCCGCCGAGCGTCACCAGGCCCATGGCCGGCTCAGGCACAACCGGGCCGGGAAGGGTCGAGGTGACCGACTCGAACGTCGTGCCGACGCGCACCTCGTCAAACCTGAGGAAGTGCGTGCCGTTAGCGTTGTTCCAGAAGGTGATCGCATCGAAGGATGCATCGGTCAGCGAGACAGTGAAGACCGGATCAGGCTCGGGCTCGCCTGCGACCGGATGAAGCCATCCGGAAACCAGGTCCTCCTCATCGCCGAACTCGAACTTCAGCACATACAGCCTCCTCTGATCGTTCTTGGCGATATAGGAGGTGAACTGCGCCAGCTCGGTCACATTCTCTCCGGTACCGGCGGTACCGAAGATAGACCTGTTGCCGTTCTGCCCGGCATATATGGCGCGAGCCCCATCACGATACAGCTCAATGCCGAGCTTTTCCTTCTGCTCATTGGTGGTGAACAGGAAGCTCAGGTAAAGGGTCTTCCCGTCGGCC
>JAKORQ010000553.1 GCA_029777755.1 Planctomycetota bacterium | reverse complement strand
TGTGGCTGCAAATGCCGATGACTTGACCTGAAGGATGTGGCATTCGCCTGCGTCATGATGCAGGACTTCATCGGCCTCAAACTCAGCGGAAACGGCCTTCGGCAGCCAGATGAGCGTCTCATGATAGCCGCCGTCCATGGGCATGAGGATGCCATCGATGCTGAGCACCTCCATCATGCCGCCGCCGGTTGAGATGGCGACGAGGGTGTGCTGCTCATGGGTATTGCGGAGCGTGAGCCGGTAGGTGTTTGGATGGGGATCGCCGACGTCCACGGTTTCGATGCGCAGATTGATCCCGGCATCTGCGAGCGCCTGCGCGGAGTCGGGCAGGCGTTCATCATCGGCGTCCCAGCCGAGCAATCCGCCAAAGAGGCCCATGTCACTGCCCTGGCTTTCGTGCGTGGTGGGAAGGGAGCCTGCGCGGTCAAACTCCACGAGCACCTCCGTGATGTTTCCATCCATGAGTTCACGCGCCAGACGCCCGATGCGCAGTGCTGCGGCACAGTGGGAACTGGATGGCCCGCGCATCACGGGACCGATGACGTCATTGAAGATGGAGACGGCGCTCATGGTTGCGTGGGTTCGGTGCTGCGGCCTGCTGCTTTGGATTTGTCGAGCAGGGCTTTCAACTCGGCGGCGATTTCGGGGTGTTTGAAATAGAGATTGGTGGTTTCACCGGGATCGCTGGCGAGATCGTAAAGCTGGCCTGGTGCTTCAGGAGTGGCTTCGGGCAGTGCGAAGCGTTTGAGTTCGGGATTAGCGTAGTTGTTTCCGCCGGAGCCTCGGTGGTCGACGTACTTCCATGAGCCACGGCGGATGGAGAGCGTGCGCTGCCCGCCGAAGGCCTGCGTGAGCAGATACGGGCGGACTGGTGCCGTTGCTTTGCCTTTGAGCACGGGCAGCAGATTGAAGCTGTCCTCTGCGGAATTGTGAGGAAGCTCCGCGCCGGTGACGGCGGCGAGCGTGGCCATCACATCGGTGAGGCTGGCGAGTTGATCACTGGTGCTGCCGCTTTTCACATGACCCGGCC
>JAKORQ010000552.1 GCA_029777755.1 Planctomycetota bacterium | reverse complement strand
TTTTTGATTTGAACGTGGCGTGGTGTTTCGCACTACGCCACGTTTCTCTTTCACGACGAAATCTACGTTCCCGCGATCCCAATAGTCCCTTCGTCGCTTAATCGGAGCTGCTTCCCTCAAGTGGAGCGTCTGTCCTCAAGCCGCGGGACTTCGAATCGGCGGAGATCTGCCCGAGTAGCATTCACATTGGCAGGTATCGAGAGGTCGACGCTCACTTGGTTGAGTCGTTGCTTCGTAGTGAAAATGGGTTCTCCATCCTCCGGTTTCCCTGGCTCTGATCGTGCATCTTCGTCGAGGATCACCTTACCTCCCGCGGGCACAGACCGCCCGCTCCACTTTGGGCCGACCTGCTCTAGCAACTACCCACCTGAGCGAGACACCGATCTATCCTCCTAAGCGTCGATGACTTACCCAGGAACTCCAGCGTCTCGAAGATTGGCGGGCTGATGGTGCCGCCGCTGATGGCTACGCGGATCGGCTGGGCGACCTTGCCCAAGCCCAGGTCTGTCTTGGCGCAGTAGTTGTTGACGGCCGCCTCGATCACTGTGTGTTTCCAGTCGGTGATCGACTCGAGGATTGGCCGAAGGTCGGTCAGCGCCTTCAGGCCCTGCGCGTCGTTCTTGCGCAAGATCTTCTCGACCGCGGAAGGGTCAAGCGTGATCTCATCATCGCGCATCAGCAGGAAGCGGCTCTTGTCGTCCAGGTCGCGGAAGGTGTGGAAGCCGCGTTTCATGTCGATGAGCTTCGCAAGCTGCTCATCAGTCGCGAGATTGAGCGGCGAATCCGGATTCACCAGCAGGAAATCACGGAACGCCGGCAAGAGTTTCTCCACCGGGGCGGCGGCGCAGTAATCGGTGTTGAACGCCAGTAGCTTGGCGCGGTCAAACTTGGCATTGCTCTTGCCAATCCCCTCAACGGAGAAGCGCTGCACCATCTCCTCCATCGACATCTTCTCGATGTTCTCGCCGGGGCTCCAGCCCAGCAGCGCCAGGAAGTTCAACAGGACCTCGGGGATGTAGCCGTTCTTGCGAAAGTCATGGACCAGCACTTCCGGCAGGTCGCTCTCGCGCAGACCGGCGATCGGCATGATCTTCTGGTGCTCGGGGATATCCAGCTGCGTCTTGCTGTTCTGGATCCAGTTATCCAGACGGCCGGCGTCGATACCCGTCGACTCCGATAGTTCGGCAACCGTCTTGCGGGTGTTCTTCATCCAGAGCTGAACCGCGGTGCGCACCTTTTTGTCGCGGTCGCGCTTGCCCATCTTTGAGCCATCGAGGTTCTGTATCACCGGCAGGTGCATGTAGACCGGCCGACGGTAGCCCAACGCCTCCTGCAGAGCGATATGTAGCACGGTGTTGAGCAGATGCTCCTGCCCGCGCAGCACATGGGTAACGCCCATCTCCTCGTCATCCACCACCACCGCGAAGTGATAGGTGGGCATTCCGTCGCTTTTGCGAATGACGAAGTCCTGCACCTGGCTGGCCGGCACTCCCTGGTCGGGCCCGAGCACGGCATCCTCAAAGCGGTACTCCTTCACCGGCATGGCAAAGCGCACCACATGCGGGCGGTCTTCCGCCTCATACTGCCTGATCTGGGCATCGGTTAGCTGCGGCCGGCGATAGATGAACGCCCGCTTCTCCTTCTCGGCCTGCTTGCGCATGGCCTCCAGCTCCTCGGGCGTCTCGTATGCCTTGTATGCTTTCCCCTCAGCTATGAGCTTGTCGATTATGGAGTTGTAGATCTCGGTGCGCTTCGATTGATACATGAGCTGGGCGTTATCCCACTCCAGCCCCAGCCAGCGAAGATCCTCCAGTAGTTGCTCGCACGCCTGATGGGTCGAGCGCTGCAGGTCGGTATCCTCAATACGCAGCAGGAACTTCCCGCCAAAATGCCGTGCCAGCAGCCACGAGAACAGTGCCGTACGGGCGCCGCCGACGTGCAGGTAACCAGTGGGAGACGGAGCAAAACGCGTAACTACAGTATCAGCCATAGCCCGGCCATTATGCCCGCCAAGGCGAATGTTTCCAACGGGCCGACTTGCCTCCCTCTGTCAGAGGACCTCCCGCTCCACTTTTGCGAACTGCTCTAGCTGTCGTGCGATGGTTGAGGGATGGATGGCTTGCGGAAGCGTCCCATCAGGTAGCCGATGACTCCCCACAGCACGTATGCCAGGATCGCCAGCGCTATGGCATAGCGATGCAGAGCCACTACCACGCCGCCGAGGATGATCATGCCCACCAGGGTGGCGATCGACTTTCTTCCACGCAGGTAGCGGTTTACCACATGGGCGTAGCGCAGCGTGGAGACCATCAGCAGCCCCACTGCCAGCGTTATCAGCGGCAGGGCTATCAGCGAGTAGACATATGCATGCTGAAGGAAACTCACTATCCAGCCATCTTGCCCGGCCTGGTAGCGATCGGCGTACCCCTGGAAAGCGGTGCACATGAGCACCCAGGCAGCCACCGCCCCACCGGCGGCCGGGGACGGCAACCCAAGGAAGCTGAAGTGGTGCTGCTCCCCATGCTCATTGGAGACGTTGAAGCGCGCCAGTCGCACCGCCGCGCAGCAGGCATAGACAGCGCCTATCGCCCAGATCGCCCGCGATATCGTGAACGGCAGCTCAACGCCCCACATGTCCGGCACGAGCCCGCTCAGGTTTCGCGTGATCTGCAACATCAAAATGGCCGGCGCCACGCCAAAGCTGATGACATCAGCAAGGGAATCGAGCTGGCCGCCAAAGTCGGTGGTGTGGCGCGTAAAGCGCGCCAGCCGACCGTCGATGGCGTCAAAGAACATCGCCAGGAAGATAAGGTAAGCGGCGATGGGAAAGCTGTGCTCGGCGAAATATACCGTCCACGGGTCGCTCACCCGCTGATGGACGAGGCTGGCAACGTATATCGACGCAAAACCGCAGATGGCATTCCCCAGCGTCGCCATTGAGGGAAGCAGGTAGATCGAACGGATCAGGGTCCGGCGGCGATTCCGGCGTGAGCGACGTTCGCGATGCTCGCGCTCGCTGTCAATGCCTTCGGCTTCGTCCATGCTCACTCCTTTACCACGGCGATCACGTCACAGCAGCCCCTGACCTTCTGCCCCACCGTCACCTTCAGCTCGGGCTGCAGGCGCTTGGGGATATACAGCTCAGTTCGGCTGCCGAACTTTATCATGCCGTAACGATCGCCCCGTTTCACCGTGTCGCCGGGCTTTACCGTGCAGACAATTCGACGGGCGATCAGCCCCACCAGTTGCCGCACGCCTGCCACCGGCCGGCCGGCGTCATCCGTCAGCACAATGGTGTTGGCCTCGTTCTTCACGGAGCACTCGTTGTGGTGCATGGCGTTGATGAACTTGCCCTTGCGGTAGGTCACGGATGCGACTTTCCCATCACAGGGGATGCGGTTCACGTGGACATTGAACACCGAAAGGAAAATCCCCACGCGGATGGATGGCTCATTGAGCACATCGCACTCGGGGCGATCGGTGATGTCGGAAACCACGCCGTCAGCAGGGCTTACATATGCCCCCTTCTCAGCCGGCAGCGGGCGGTCGGGGTCGCGGAAGAACGCGATCAGCCATATCTCAACCAGGATCGGCAGCACGATCATCGCTGGATGAACACACCATAACCCCAAGGCAATGGCGGCCAGGACGATCGTCCCGATCACCATCTCCGCCCAGCCATGTCGCGTCAAAGGAAGCATATCAGTGTCACGATATAGGCAGATGAAGGGCTGTCAATCACGCGGAATCATGCACAAGCGCAGCTCGGCGGCCAGACGCCGATACCGCCGCTTCAGCTCCAGGAGCAGCGGCGCGATCTGTGCAACAGTGGCATCCGGGGGAACGAATATAGGCTCGCCGAACGCCACTCCATAGCGTGCCTGGCCGGTGGGCAGCCAGGCCAGCGGATTGCTCATGGCATCGCCGCCGAGAACCACGGCCGGGATGACCGGGGCCCCGGATGCTCGCGCGAGCCGAAGAACATTGCTGCCCAGCGATCCGCCGTTGATGACCGATTCCTCCGGGCGGCGGATGCGTCCCTCAGGGAAGAACCCTACCAGTCTCCCCGCGCCCAGGCGATCGAGAATCGTGCGCGTCGCTCGACTGTCGTGTCGCGAGCGGTCTACCGGGAAGGCGTTCATGTTACGGAAGAACCAGCCAATCGCGGGATGGCTCATCAGTTCCGTGATGGAAAGCCAGTCGATCGGCCGGCGCGATGCGCCGATCAGCGCAGGCACGTCGAAGTAGCTCAAGTGGGAACTGGCGAGAATGGCAGGCCCGGTCTGCGGTATGTACTGTGCGCCCCGCACCATGCGCGAAGTGGCGATGCTGACCGGTCCCCGGCCAATCGTGCGCACCGTCCTGTAGAACAGGTCTCCCATGGTCGCCTTCAAGGTACATCGCAGTCGCGCACGCCAAACTTCCGCTGCAACTGTGCGTACAGGTCCTGGTAACTGGCACGTGCCCGGTCGGCAAGCTGCTCGCGCGTCTGCCTTGTCGATCTTGTACCATCGGGCGGATAGATCGGCTCACCGTACGCGATCCAGACCTTAGCCCGCTTGAACGGCAGCCACGGCCCCACGCAATTGAGCCTATCAACGCCCAGTACAACGACCGGGACGATCGGCACTCCGCCGCGTATTGCGATGGAGCACATACCACGCTTGATCGCCCCACCGCGGATGACCAGCTCATCTCCCCTGACCACGCCACCCTCGGGAAAAATGCCGACTATCTTTCCCTCCCGCACATGCTCGATGGCCGACCTGATGCTGGAAACCGAGACTCCCTGGCGATCAACCTTGATGCAGCCCAGGAGGTTCAGCAACAGCCGCGAAAGCCAGTGAGTGTAAAACTCCTTGCGGGAGATCCAGTGAATCTGTCGCCTTGCCATCACTCCCACGCACACCACCTCCAGATGGCTCAGGTGAGTCACCGCAAGGACATAGCCGCCGGGCCGATCGATGACATCGGGATTGATGCAGTGGATGCGCATCGTCTGGAAAAAGATGAACTTCCAGGCGAGCCTGAGTATGCGGTACAGCAGGTTCACGGCCGGGGGTTGTACCAGAGCGACGATTCTCCCGCGAGTGGATCGTGCTTGAGCGCAAAAAGAAACTCGTCCTGACGGGCTGCGCCAGGACGAGTCTTGGTTGCCTGAATCACGAAATCAGTCTTCGCGCCGGCGATTGCCCCGGCCACGGCCGCCGCGGCCCCTGCCGCCACGACCGCCGCCACCCTGGCCGCCACCGCGATTGCCGCCGAAGTTACCGTTCTGGCCGCGGTTGCCGCCGCCACGGTTCTGCTGCTGGCCGCGACCACCGCCGTGGCCGCCACCATGGCCGCCGCGACGATCACCGCGCTCGCCGCGTTCGCTGCGCTCAGGCTGCGGGCGATTGCCGATATCGTCGCCGGGCTCCTCCTCGTAGTACTTGTCCTGCGGCTCATCCTCGAACAGCTCCTCATCCTCCTCGTCGGGAGCAGCCTGCGGCTGCTGCTTGACGTCGAGGTTGTCGGAGACATTCTCGTCCTTCAGGACTGCCTTGCGCGAGAGCTTGATGCGGCCCTGGTCGTCGATAAGGATGCACTTCACGCGCACCTCGTCGCCCACCTTCACCACGTCCTCCACGTTCTTCACGTACATATCGGACAGCTCGGAGACATGGCACAAGCCGTCGGTATCCGGGGCAATCTCGATGAACGCGCCGAAATCCTTGATCGAGACGACCTTGCCTGTGTAGACCTTGCCGACCTTGATCTCGGCGGTGATCGCCTCCACCAGGTCGCGGGCCTTCGCGGCGGCCGCGCTGTCGGTCGAGGCGATCTGCACGGTGCCGTCGTCCTCGATCTCGATGGTGCAGCCGGTCTCGTCCTGGATCTTCTTGATCGTCTTGCCGCCGGGTCCGATAAGCTTGCCGATCTTGTCCGGGTCGATGCTGACCGTGATGATCCGCGGAGCGTACGGGCTGATCTCCGGGCGCGGAGCAGAGATGGTCTGCTCCATCCGGCCAAGGATCGCGAGGCGAGCCTCCTTGGCCCGCTGCAGCGTCTTGCGGATGATCTCGTAGTCCAGACCCTCGATCTTGATGTCGAGCTGGATGGCGGTGATGCCATCACGCGTGCCGCAGACCTTGAAGTCCATGTCCCCGAAGTGGTCTTCCTCGCCGAGGATGTCGGTGAGCAGGACGCTCTTGCCATCTTCCTGCACCAAACCGACGGAAATACCGGCGACCGGCTTCTTGATCGGCACACCGGCGTCCATCAGCGCCAGGCAGCCGCCGCAAGCAGTCGCCATGGAGCTGGAGCCATTGGACTCCAGGATGTCGGAGATGATGCGGATGGTATAGGGAAACGTCTCGCTGTCGGGGATGATCGGCAGCAGGGCGCGCTCGGCGAGAGCGCCGTGGCCGATCTCGCGACGGCCGGGTCCGCGGATCGGGCGAACTTCACCCACGCTGTAGCTGGGGAAGTTGTAATGCAGCATGAATTTCTGGTCGTACTCGTCCATCAGGCCATCGACGAGCTGCGCATCCGCCGCCGTGCCCAGCGTGACGGTACACAGGGCCTGCGTCTCGCCACGCGTGAACAGCGATGAGCCATGTACTCGCGGCAGGACGCCAACCGCACAGGAGAGCGGGCGGATGGTGTAGTAGTCGCGGCCGTCGGGGCGGACGCCGGCGAGGATCGCCTCGCGGGTGGCCTGCTCCTCGACCTCGACGAAGATCTTGCGGATATCGGCCTGCTTCTTCTTGATCGCCATGACCTGGGCGTAGGTCGCCTTCTCGTCCGGATCAGGCGCCATCTCGGCAAGCAAATTCTCCAGCAGCTTGTCCACCGCCTCGGCACGCTCGGCCTTGCCGGGTTTGCCCTTCACGGCGCGAATCTTGGAGGCAACCTTCTTGCGGACCTCCTCGGCCAGATCCGGGTCAGGCAGGTGATACTCGCCGACCTTCTCCAGGCCGGCCTGCTCCTGCAGTTCCTCGATCATCTCGCAGATCTGCTGGATCACCTGGTGGCCAAACTCGATGGCATCGGCCACCACGTCCTCGGGAGTCTCCATGGCCCCCAGCTCGATCATGTTCACGTAGTGCTTCGTACCGGCCAGCGTCAGTTCAAACTCGCTGTTCTCCAGCTCCGAGACCGTGGGGTTGATGACGAACTGGCCATTCACCCGGCCGACGCGCACGTGAGCAGTGGGCGCGATGAATGGGATATCGCTGATCGCCACGCATGCCGAGGCGGCGATGCCGGCGAGGATATCCGGGTCGTTCTCGCCATCGAAGGCCAGGGCGTTAATCTGGATCTGCACCTCGTCGAGGAACCCCTTGGGGAACAGCGGGCGGAGCGGACGATCGATCATTCGCGCCACGAGAATCTCGCGGGTGGTCGGCGGACCTTCGCGCTTCATGAACCCGCCGGGGAACTTGCCGGCGGCGGCGCGGCGCTCGCGGTAATCCACCTGGAGCGGGAAGAAGTCGATGCCCTCACGGGGCTTGGCGCGAGCCACGGCGGAGAAGACCACCGATTCGCCATATTGAACTGTAACAGAACCGCTCGCGAGCTTCGCCAGCGTGCCGGTCTCGATCGAGAGCGTGCGCCCGCCGATCTCACGTTCGACCTTAATTGCTTGCATCAAACAGTATCCTTGGTGGCCTCTGAATGAAGGGGAGTTGACAAACCGTCATGAAAACTGGAAGGCCCCACAGATGGACAGATCCGAGGAGGAATGCACTGAACTTGCGGCCTGGAGAAGCCGGATGAGGATTAGCTCCATTCACCCCTGCCACTTCTACCCGTTCGTGGATTCGTCCGCGGGTGTGTGCATCTGTGGCTCACCGTTCCGTGTTGCTTACCCAACCTGTTTAACCCCCGAGGCCACAAGAGAGGGTAAACACGCGATGGGCTAACACCTATATTTTGTACCTATCTTACAAAGCAAATCGGCGATGCTCCAGTGCTGTTCCGGGCGAGGCATGTTTTTTCATGCCGCCCAAACCGCTCCAGAGCACCGCCGACGTATTTTCCGATCTCACTTCTAACGACTGTCGCACCTTTACTTGCGCAGACCCAGCCGCGCAATCAGCTTCAGGTAACGGGTACGGTCTTCACGGGTCAGGTACTTCAGCAGGCTGTTGCGCTTGCCGACCATCTTGAGCAGACCGCGCCGCGAGGAGTGATCCTTCTTGTGCGTCTTCAGGTGCTCAGTCAGCTCCTGGATGCGCTTGGTAAGCAGTGCGATCTGCACTTCCGGGGAGCCGGTATCCTTCTCGTGAGTCTTGTACTCAGAAACAATCTGCTGCTTTGCTTCGGGAGTAATCATCACTAAAACTCCTTGTCACCAGGCCGCCAGCAGCACGCGCTGCCAACTGCCGGTCTAGAACCTTTTGTACATCTGCCGCCTCACCACCTCGGCAAGGCGCAGGCGGGTAAGTTATCAGCAGCCCGCAAAAACACAAGTGGCAAGGTTACCTTACCTCGCTGCGGTTTGACAGCCGGTTTTCGTGATGCCCCTCACGTCGCCGCTGGCCGGGCGCAAACCTCGCAGCCAATCTGGACGTTATATATACTTGGGCGCAAGCCATAGCGGGTTCAACGCTTACAGGTTGGTCCCTATCCCCTGTTACTGTTGCTGTGTCTACCTGCCGGAACGACCATTGGGCCTGCTCTGCATCCTGATGTTCGCACGGCGGTGGGCAGAAAGGTGCGAATGGCTGGAGTTAAGTTCCCCAGTGTACTGTTCCTCGTGATTGTGCTTAGCGTGATGGGATGGTTTGCACAGACGCTGCTCTGGCAGCCGCCGGGAGTTACAAGATCAGATACAACCTCCGTCCAATCCGACGATACCGCCGCCCGGGGCCCGGCCGAGGCTTCGGCCAGCTCCGCCGGCTAAGCTATTTGCCAGGCGACATACGTGTCCACGTGGGAGGCAATATTCGTTTCGCCATGGCGATGCTGCTTGCCATCGCCGCCCTGCTGCTTGCCGGCGGATGCAAAGCGTATGACGCCCACTTCGCCCGCTCATATGAGTTTGGCCACTACCAGCTCGCCGAACAGCAGCTTCGCAGCGAGGCAGGGTCAGCGCTTACCAACAGCAATCATCGCGATCACCTGATTTACCTGCTGGAGCATGGGGCTATCCAGCGCACAGTGGGCAATCTCTCGGCCAGCAACGAGGTTCTCGACCAGGCCGACGACTATTTCCGCAAGCTTGATGATCAGGCCGCCATTCGCGTCGGTGCGGCGGCCAAGGCGGCCGTGACCAACCTGGCCGAGCTGGCATACCAGGGCTACGGCTACGACCGCATCATGGTGAATGTCTACAAGGCCCTGAACTACCTTGAGCAGGGAAACCTCGACTTTGCCCGGGCCGAGTTGAGGCGCGTCGCGTACGCCCAGCAGCAGATCGAGCAGCGCAAAGCCCGACGGCTTGAGCAACTCGAGGAAGAGGCTGCATCCAGCGCGAACTACAACCCGCGGGCGATGAGCGATCCTGGCCTGGCGTCGCAGACGCAGCAACTATACGCAGGCATCCCCGACAACAGCCTTAAGGCCGCCTATCTCAACGCCTTCGCCGAGTACCTCCAGGCGATCTTCATGCTGCACGCCGGCGACGCCGATGATCGCGAGGTAGGGAGAACGGCGATCCGTCGAACTCTATCGATGGTCGACAATCCCTACGTGAGGCAGGACCTGGAGTGGGTCGAGAGACTCGATCGCGAGCCGATCACCTACGTGATCCTTGAGAGCGGCGTTGCGCCGATGCGAGAGGAAGTTCGCATCGATATCCCGGTCTGGTTCTTCAACCTGGCCTTTGCCGACACCGGGTGGGACTATGTAGGCGTGGCGTTTCCCCGGCTGGTGCCACAGGCCAGTGGGATCGGTTACGTGCAGGCACAGTGCAGCACCGGCGCTTACCCGACGCGGCTGCTGGTGGACATGGATGGGGTTATCGCCCGCGAGTTCAAGGATGAGCTGCCCTCGGTCATCACGCGGACACTGATCGCCGCGGGCAC
>JAKORQ010000551.1 GCA_029777755.1 Planctomycetota bacterium | reverse complement strand
GTAGGCGAGGAGCCAGCGGATGATGCTGGAGCGTACCTCGACGATGTGCATGTTGGTCAGCACGGCCGTGCATTCCTCGATGGAGTGAACGGACATGCCGGTGCCCTCGGACCAGGCGCGGAGATTGCGCATGTTTCCCTCGCGCCCCTTGCCGAAGTTGAAGTCCGGCCCCTCCACCAGGTGCCGCACGCGCAACTGCCGGCAGATGAGCTCGAAAAACTCGCGGGCGGAGATGGAGAGAACCTCAGGATCCGGCGGCAGTTCCACGAGGATGTCGACGCCCAGCTGCTCCAGCATGGCTGCCTTTATGGCCGGCGGAGTGAGTCGAGGCGGGGCAAGGTTGGGCTTGAGGCGCGTCAGAGGATGCGGCTCAAAAGTGACGGCCACGATGGGCAATTCATCGCGAGAAAGCTCCCGGCAACGCTCCAGGAGCCTGGTGTGGCCGAGATGAACCCCATCAAAATTGCCAACGGTCATCACTGCGCTTGGCGGAACTCGCTTCAGGGCGTCCAGGCCTCTTGTGTGCAACATCGACATTGGCAGAGAAGTTTACACGCGCAGGCGTCGGCGGCAAAAGGCACGAACCGCCCTGCTCTCCGGTATGGCAAATCACGCCCGGCGAGGCGGCGAGATTGCCCTCGGGGCCGGTGTCGCCCATATTGTTGTTGCATGAGCCACATCAAACGCGACTTTCACATGCACACTGATCTGTCCACCTGCGCCGCACGTGAGGCAAAGCTACCAGCCATGGTCGCGGCCGCTCGGGCAGCCGGGGTCGAGCACATCGGTATCTCCGACCACTTCCATGAGCTGCATCGTGACTTTGCAGAAATGGCCAGGATCAACCGGCAACTGGTCGAACAGGAAAAGAGCCGGGACAGCTCGCTGAACCTGTACCTTGGCTGTGAGGCACAGATGGACTCTCCCGACCGATGCACCATCGATGCGGCGCTGGCTTCACAGTTCGACTACGTGATGTGCTCGTGCAATCACTACCACTTGCGCCAGGTGGAAAACCCGGAGGACCGCTCCCCGGCCGGTTACGCCCGGCACTACCTGCGAATGGTCGAGGGCGCGATTGACACGGGGTTTGTGGATGTCATCGTGCATCCGTTCCTGCATGACAAGATCGCAAATGTGGATCAGCTTGCGGTACTGGAGGCGTACGACCGCGCCGAGCTGGATCGCATACTCAAGAAGGCGGCAGATGCTGCTGTGGCATTCGAGTTGAACCCGGGCCACGCCAGCAAGGCGACAGCCTGGTTCCGAGATCTGTATGGCCGGCTGCGCAGCTTCGGCGGCAAGATAAGCTTGGGTAGCGACTCACACTCGCCGCAGGCCCTGGGATATAAGCGCAATGGCGAAGGCAGCTTCACCTGGGAGGACCTCGTGCGCGATTTCGGCCTGGAGCAAAAGGACCTGTACCTGCCCGGGGCTAAGGTTGGCGCTTCGGCGTGAGACGCCGGTAGAACAGTTCCGCCGTAAGTGCGGGAGATGGTATGATCCTCGGAGAGGATTTGCTCCAAGAGACAAGAGGGTCGTACCCTGCGACGCAGCTGCTGGTCCGCGTCGGGTTGTGTGTGGCCCAACCTTGCGGGCGAGGGCGCCTGCGCTCCCGGGAGTCTGGATGCCGCGCAAAGGGATGAGCCTTGGGCTGCGTTACACCAACTCCATGCCCCGCAGATCGAGTCCAAGAAAGCTCTACTGTAGCGGCTTGAGGCGAGCTGTTCCACCTAGTCTAGACGGCCGTCCGGGCGGCGGCGAAGGCTTCCCTGGCCGCCGCGATCGTCTGCTCGATGGCAGCGTCGTCGTGGGCGTAGCTGACGAACCACGCCTCGTACTGCGAGGGCGGAAGGTAGATGCCCGCGTCGAGCATGCGGTGGAAGAATACTCCGTATGCCTTGGTATTGGAGCGAGTGGCCTGCTCGTAGTTCTTCACAACGTCGTTGTCGCTGGGTACGAAGAACGGGGTGAGCATCGAGCCGACACGGTTGAGGGCAATCGGCACGCCGGCAGACTTTGCAGCATCCTCAAGGCCGGCCGCCAGCTTCGACGCCCGTTGCTCCAGCGTCGGGTAAAAGTCAGGACGCTG
>JAKORQ010000550.1 GCA_029777755.1 Planctomycetota bacterium | reverse complement strand
GGCTATAGGGTCGTCACGCTATCCCTGGGGCAAGCGGATGCGCGCGGGGCTGCATTTCCTGGTGATCCTGCCGGTGGTGACGCCTGATATCGTGTTCGCGGCCGCCATGGTGGTGGCGTTCATGATCCTGCGGTACATCTCCGACGTCTTTCGCCCGGGCATGCTCACCATGATCATCGCCCACGTGACATTCCAGACCGCTTTCGTGACGATGGTGGTGCAATCGCGCCTGGCGGTGTTTGAGCGCACGCTTGAGGAGGCGGCGAGGGATCTTTACGCCAGCTCCTGGTACATGATGCGGCGGGTGCTGCTGCCGATCCTCATGCCGGGCATCGTCGCCGGCGCAATGCTGGCGTTCACGCTGTCGCTTGATGATTTTGTGATTAGTTTTTTCACGGCCGGGCCTGATTCGGTTACCCTTCCGCTGCGCATCCACGGCGAAGCGCGGCAGGGGCGCGTGACCCCGGAGACGAATGCGCTCTCGACACTGGTTTTCTTGATCACGGTGGTGCTCGTTCTTGGAACTGAGCGGCTCACAAGGAAGGATGGTACAAAGTGATGAAGGTTTCCCGACTCCTCGTTGCTGCGGGCCTGGGCCTGCTTGCCGTCGCCGGCTGCAATAAGGATGAGCAGAAGGCCGAATCGACCGTCACGGTCTACATGTACTCTGAGTACATCGACCCGGACATGCAGGCCGAGTTCGAGAAGCTCACCGGCCAGAAGCTGAAGATCGACGTCTACGAGAGCAGCGAGGAGATGCTCGCCAAGATGCAGCAGGCGGGAGGTGCCAGCCAGTATGACTGCATCGTGGTTTCCGATGCCCACGTTCCCACGCTCATCAGCCTGAACCTGGTGAAGCCGCTGGACATGAGCAAGATCAGCAATGCCGGGAACGTGGCCGAGAAGTTCAGGAATCCCCCGTTCGACCCGGAATCCAAGTACAGCCTGCCTTACCAGTGGGGCACCGTCGGGCTGGTTTATGACAAGACCAAGGTGCAGGGCGAGATCTCCTGGGACCTGATTTTCGACCCGGCAAAGCAGCCCGGGTCGTTCGTGCTGATTGACTCCATGCGTGACATGCTCGGCGTTGCCCTGCGCTACAACGGCTTCTCCATGAACAGCGTCAATCCCGAGGAGCTGAAGAAGGCAATGCAGACAGTCATGGCCGCCAAGCGCAGCTCCAAGTGCCTGGGGCTGGAAGGCGGCGTGGGCGGCAAGAACCGCGTTGCCAGTGGCGAAGCGGTGCTCGCGATCGCCTACAACGGCGATGCGGTGCGTGCGGTCGCCGAGAACTCCAACCTCGAGTACAAGGTTCCCAGCGAGGGTGGCGTTATCTGGGTTGACGTGATGATGGTTCCTGCCAAGGCGCCAAATCCTGATGGCGGGCATGCCTTCATCAACTACATTCTGGACCCGGCCGCTGGCGCCAAGCTGTCCAATTACAATCGCTACGCCACGCCCAACCAGGCTTCCATGCCGATGATCAACGAGGAGGATCGCACCAACCCCGCGGTCTATCCCCCGCAGGAGATCATGGAGAAGCTGGAGTACCTGGTTGACGTTGGCGAGAACACCCGGCTCT
>JAKORQ010000549.1 GCA_029777755.1 Planctomycetota bacterium | reverse complement strand
GTTGTGGGAAGCCACCGCGTACGGCAGCGGCGAGAGCATGTTGCCGGCCAGGCGAGCGTACAGGCCAATCCCCTTCCGCGCAACTGGCGCCCAGTCGGCGATGATCGTCTCGATCCCCTGCTTCTGCAGGTATTCCACTCCCACGCGCGTCTCGCCCGGGTTCTCCGCGGCGCGGGTGATGTAGGTGACCTTGTGCCGCCGGGCGAGGCGCTGGATCAGGTTAAGAGTCCTGATACGGTTGCCCGCATTCGGGGGGTAGGGAAGAGTCTCATTAACTACCGCGACCTTCATTCTGCACCCTCGCTTGTCCCATAGAGCCGGGCATGCTCCCGGACCATGCCTTCCAGGCTGAAATCCTGCTCTATTAACGCTCGACCCGCAGCGCCAAATCTTCTCGCCATGTCGGGTTGCGACAGGAGCTTCACCAGCGCTCCCGCCAGTTGCTCCTCGTTCTCGCTCTCCACCAGCAGGCCAGTCTGGCC
Organism: Planctomycetota bacterium; assembly: GCA_029777755.1. Classification (GTDB taxonomy): domain Bacteria; phylum Planctomycetota; class Phycisphaerae; order Tepidisphaerales; family Tepidisphaeraceae; genus CAIQIQ01. Next base: position 5,384 of record JAKORQ010000549.1, on the reverse strand, counting down.
ATCCTTCACCACCAGGGGCAGATCACCCACGCGCGTGGCCACCACCGGGCGCGAAGCGGCCATGGCCTCCAGTATGGAAATGGGCAACCCCTCGCGCTCCGAGCAGAGAACCGCCACATCACTGGCGGCAAGGATCACCGGGATATCGCTGCGTACACCCAATAGTAGGACGCCTTCCTGGAGATTCCGCTGTGCGATCATGTCCGCAATCTTCTTCTTCTCTATCCCGTCCCCCACAATAAGCAGCTTCGCATGCGGAACTTCCGTCATCACCCGCGAGAAGGCCCGCAGCAGCAGCTCATGCCGCTTCTCCGGGTAAAGCCGCGCCACGATCGACACCACACGATCCTGCTCGCCCAGTCCCAGCGTCTTTCGCGCCTGGGATGGGTCCACGTTGAATCTTTTCAGGTCCACCGCAGCCCGGATGACTGTGAGCTTCCTTCGCGAGATGCCGACCTTATTCAGAAGCGTGCTTTCCCCGTCCGCCCCGATCGCGGTGACCTTGTGGCAGAAGAAGGACATCAGGCGCAGGGCGATGCGCAGCCGTCGCTTCTTGTAGGCTTCCACCGAGTGCTCGGTATGGATCACGCGGATCCCAAGCAGCCGGGCGGCCGGCAGGCTGTAAAAGAGCTGGTTGAAGTGGTGGGTATGGATCACATCCACCTGCTCCTGCCGCAGCAGCCTGAACATGCGCCAGAACAGCTTGAAGTCGATGCCATTGCGACGATGGAGGATGTGATAAGGAATCTGCCTGCGAGAAATTTCCGGCTCCAGCGCGCCGCCCTGGTCGACCCCGCACATCACGCTGCGATAGCGGCTCTTGTCCAGGCCCGACGCCACGGTAAGGGCATATGTCTCGGCCCCGCCGGCCACCAGCGACCAGGTTATCTGCATGACGCAGCGCTTGCGGCGTACTGCAGACACCACCTGCCGCTTGTCTGACCTGCTCAATACCGTTGTCATCTGCTCCCCCAGGCAAACCACCACAACAACTACTGCCGGGCAGGCTCAATGGCCGCCATCACCGCGCCCACGTCGGCGCTGCTGTCGCTTCGTCGACGCCCGAAATAATCATCCGTGACTGAGCCTCCCTGTCCTGCCCCGATGGCGGGGCTGCCGGCCAGTGGCCGATAGTCGCGCCCATCCAGCTTCGGGTCTCCCAGCCGGGAGTTCCTGTCCTTTCTCGTGGCCTTCTGCCACTGCTCGAATGTCCACTGACGGTACATCGACTCCTGCCCGCTGAACTCGCGCACGAAGCGCGCCTCGCCAGTCAACGTATGGAACAGGTTGTTGTCCGAGTCAGGCAGGCCCACCGCATCCTTGACGAACATCAGCGGCCGATCCCCTCCGACCACCACGATATTGTTGCGCAAGGTGACCTGCTCGGCAGGCACCTGTCGCGAGTTGGTAACAATCCACACGCCGGCCTGTGACTTCTGCGCCACGTTCACCAGCGTGTTGTTGAAGAAGCTGACGTTCTTTCCGCTGTAGGTGCCTATCCCGGCGCTGGTGGTATCGACGACGATGTTGTTGCGCGCCTGGCAGTCGATGGCTTCATGCTCGACGCCATTGCGCATGTAGTCCTCGTCCGTGCTCTGCCCGAGCAGGATCCCTCCGTGTCCTGCCCGGCGGATAAGGCATCGCTCGATCAGCCCGTCGCGCGTGCCTCCCTTCAGATACACGCCGTTGGTGGCCACATCCTGGATCACGCAGCCGCGAACCGTGACGCCCTGCGAGCCGATGATGTCGATCCCCTCGGCGTTATCCTTCTGCCGCGAGCCGGATGGGCCGATCTGGCAGTACTCGATAAGCAGCTCATCGGCATTGAATGACTTGATGCAGTCGGCCGCCGTCGAGCCGATGACGCAGTTGCGTATGATCACCCCACGGGTGGGACGATCCGCCCCATCCACGTCGATCTTCACGCCGTAAAAGCCACCCTGGATAGTCAGGTCCTGCAGCAGGACATCGCTGGCGATGATGTTGATGACAGCAGGCAGCTTCTCGTCGCCCGCGATGGTCGGACGCTCGCCGCTGATGCCGATGATCTTCACCCCCGGCTTGTCGACGGTCACCGGCGAACTGACGACGTAACTGCCCCTGTGCACAACGATCGTGTCGCCGCTCTCCGCTGCTTCCACTGCCGCCGCCAGCGAAGCAAATGGCAATGCGGCAGACCCATTCCCCTCACCTCCGGCCGCCGGCGACACATGCAGCGTCGCCGCCAGTGCAGACACACTAACCGCCATCCCCAACATGGCGGCGATCATGCGCACGACAATCTGTGTTCGAGTTTTTTCAACCATCGGCCTTCTTCCCTCATCGACGCAAAAGGCGCGCCAACCAGCCACAACCGAATCCCTCGATCGCCGCGCGTGATGCCAGGCACGTCATGTTCCCGTTTCCCAGGTCAACTCGTCGCAGGGCAAACAGGTCATCGTCGCGACGAACTGTCCCTGGCTGTGTCGTGACGGCCGCGACATATCCCGCCTCGCGCAGGACATGGCGCGACACCTCACTGGTATCTTCACGCTTGCCCCAAGGGTAGCAGAAGCACCTCGGCCGCTCGCCCAGCTCGCGATTGAGCGCCGCAAGCGACTCGATCGCCTGCTGGCGCACCGTCATCTCGTCTGCCTTGCCCATGTTCACATGGTCAACCGTATGCGAACCGATCTCCATGCCGGCCTGCTGCATCTCGCGCAGCTCGTCCCAGGTCATCTTCGGCCAATCTTCCCGGGCCGTGACATGACTCGCCGCAGCCCGGGCATCGTGGGGAAAGACGCGTTCCGTGCCGATGAAGCCGGTCGCCACAAAGAAGGTGGCCGGGATGCCGGCGCGCTTAAGCTCAGGAAATGCCGCCAGGTAGTTGTCGCGATAGCCATCATCGAATGTCACCACCGCCACCTTGCGCCTGATCTTCTTCCCGGAGGCCAGCAGTTCACACAGCGCAGAGAGCGTCATGCAGTCATAGTGCCTCGCCAGGTACTGCAGGTCGGCGCGTAAGGCGCTGGTCGGCTTGCTGAGGACATCCACCCATCCGATGCGATGGTAATAGATGATAACGATGCGGCTTCGACCCAGCAGCTTGAGAACCAGTTCGCGAAGCTGGATCCAGCCGCAGTGCAGGTAGCAGAACCAGGCCACCTGCTTGATCGCCTGGCGCAAGCGCCGGCCAATCCCGTCGGGCGGATATATATCCCACGCACCGGCGACATGGACGGGCGCGCAAGATGTCTGTGTCATGGCCTCCCCTCCCTCACACATCCAGGAGCTACGCGAATATCCGCGGCAGCGTCAGCATGGCCTCGAAGTGCTCCAGTTGCGTGTCAGAATCGACCGCCACCCGTCGGACGTCATACTGCTCAAGAGAATCGATGCGGTTCATCCCCCCGTAGTAGCTGAAGGCATACTTGACTCCCACGTCGCGCAAGCACTCGAACGTGTCCTTGTTGAACGAATCCGGCTTACCACGGGGATAGGAGAATAGTTCCATCTTCTGCCCGAGGTACTTCTCGATATCGCAGGCGCACCCGTGTATCTCGGCCGCCTGGTTGGCACGTGACATCGTCGCCAGTATCGGATGGTTGACTGTATGCCCGCCGATGATCATGCCGGCGTCGCGCAGCTCGCGAACCATATCCCAGGTCATCCATGTTTCGCACGCAAGTTCCGCCGGGGCCCTGCCCGCGCCGGTCTCGCGGGCGACATCCTCCAGGTAAAGCGAGGTTATCTCCGATGGCAGGCGCTTGTAGATCATCAGCAGCGTGTCGATGGCACTTTCCGGCCGATCCGGGTCGATCGATACCACCGTCGGCAAAGTTGAGGTCGGCCCGATGAATCGCTTGCGGCTGTTGCGCACCATCCACGCGATCTCATCCCACCAGGACAGCCTCGTTCCGCCGATAAATCCCGTGGAGATGAAGAACACCGCCTTCAGCCCGGCCGACTTCAGTAGCGGCAACGCAAGTTCGTAATTGTCTCGATAGCCATCATCGAAGGTGATGATGGCATAGTTTCCCCTGCCCCGACCAGGCAGATCCTCAATGTCGTCAGGGGTGATCACATCGCAGTTGTCGCGCAGGAAGCGCAACTGCTGCTCGAACACCTCCGCAGTGGCACTGAATACGCCCCGGTCGAGCTGGCAATCATCGGGGTTGCCGATGCGGTGATAGTTCAGGACGACGAAACCCCGATGCCCACCGGTCTTTCGCAGCAGGACACCCAGTCCACTATGGTGCAACACTCGGCTGGCAAGGACAGTCTTGCTGATCATGTTTCGCCCTCCTGTTCGGTCATTGGTACAGCCTTCTTCCGTCTTGCCATGCGCCTGGCCTTGCCGATGGCGCGCGTGCTTAAGCTGGCGGCCAGGCCCACCCCGGTGCGCCAGGTCCAGCGGACTCGCCGCACCTGCACCAGTGGCTGCGCATCGGTGGCCAGCCGCTGCTTGTAGCTGGCCGACCCGCGCAGGAAATCGAATGTCTTTATGCCCTGGTCGATCAGGTAGCGGATCAGCAGCATGAGGAACAGCGTCCCCGGGCTCTTGAGGTGAGTGCTGGCTTCCAGGCATATCCCCGACTGGTAGAAGTGGAACTTGTCGCGGCAGATGAAGCCGTACTTCACCCCGACCGTACGCCCGCCATGACGGATGCGCGTCAGCACGGCAAGGTTTCTCGGGACCCAGCACTCGCACATCTGGCGATGGAAGCTGGTAAACGGCTGGCTGTCGAAGCAGCCCTTCTCCCCGGCGCTCTGCCAGCGCTGCTGATGCAGTTCCACCAGTTCGTTGAAGAACACCGCGACCTCCTCAGGAGTTTGCGCTACCTCGAAGGCCACGCCCTGCTCCTCGGCCGTTCGCAGAAGTCGCCGGCAATGCGCCCGCGTCTTGTGCGACAGCCGCGCCAGGTACGCATCCATCCCTCCCTCAAGGTCACTTACCGGGCACACTCCCCGCGGCACCACCTCCAGATCGTAGCGGGCGCCATGCTTCCTGGCCCATTGCACCAGCGATGAACAATCCGCCATGTCAGACAGCACCGCGCGGTCGTAACTCTCCTCCAGCTCCCCGCTTATCGTCTGCAACACTGCGTTGGCACATGCCTGGCGATATTCCTCCAGACACAGCACATCCATGTAGTCCGGGCAGATCTCATCCTCCAGCCTCTCGCCAGTGGAGATGAACCCCAGGTGCACGCCCCCATCGGATACTCTCAACGGGCGCCTCAGGTACAGCGGCACGACCCCCACCAGCCTACCCGCATGGCGACAGCAGATGATCCGCAGCGCCTTCTGGTCCACCATGTATTCTTGGCCATAGACGTCCAGCCAGGTATTTATCCAGTCGTGATGGAGCGGCGGGGCTGCGTTGCATGCCTCATCAAACAGCC
>JAKORQ010000548.1 GCA_029777755.1 Planctomycetota bacterium | reverse complement strand
TATCATCGATGCCGATGTCGAGAATATCCTCTACTCAGAGGGATAAACCATGGCGCGAACAAAGAGAACCCCCGGGGCCTGATCGCCCGGGGGTTCTTTACTCTTCTTCCTGTCGTCCCTGCATCCGATAGTCAGTCTGCCGCCCTGAAGCTGACGGGACGGAGCGCGCCATCGTAGTAAAGCTCGATGCTGTTGATCCAGGTTCCGCGTGAGGGTGCACGTCGGCCGGACTTGTCGAACAGCACATGGAAGTTGATGCCTCGCTGCTGCCGCACCGGCAGTGTTCCCACGAGCACGACGTAGTGCTGATTGACCCAAACCTCGACATCCTTCAGTTCCGTGTCGCCGAGATTCACCATGTTGATTACGTCAAGCTGGTAGTCCACCTCAGCGCGCACCGGAGCGGAAGCTTGAGGCGCATCGGCCGGATAATCACGGGTAGCGGCATAGGTGGCCAGTTCCTGACGGGGCCTGTTCAGGCTGGGCTCAGGATTGGGGTTGACGCGCGATGTCCCGCTGGCGCAGCCTCCAAGCATCAGGGCAGCGACAGTCGCGGTAAGGGTAAGGAGTCTTGTAGATCGCATACTGCTATTCCTAGTCTGCCGCCGGCCTGCTGTAAATAGTAGTGCTGCGCGGATCACACTTTGCCGCCGTCCGTGGGCTGCGGCTACAATGGCTGGGAAGGAGATTGGACTTGTTACCGGCATCGCCCAGACTATCACCCATCGCGTACGACATTCTGAACATCAACCAGAACGGCTATCGCGAGTTCGTCGTTCGTGGTGACGGCAACATGGCCGCCCACGGCAAGCTGTCGGCAACCGATCCCAGCCAGCTCGTGAATGACTCGGTTAAGGACCCTGACATGGCTCGCGCCCTGGCCTGCAGCCTGTGGCTCTGGCATGACTGGCTTGACGAATCCCACCGGATCGCCCAGGGCATCCACACGGAAACCGGCTCGTTCTGGCACGCGATCATGCACCGCCGCGAAGGTGATTTTTCCAACTCCAAGTACTGGCTGGCCCGCTGCCGCAATCACCCGGTGCGCAGGGCAATCGGCAACCAGGCATCGGTTGTCCTCGGGGGAATGCCAGCCGACACACGCCTGCTCCGCCTGATCTCCAACGACTGGAACGCCGAGTACTTCGTCGACCTGGTTGAGGAGAACCTGGACAACAGGGATCCCGACATGGCAGAAATCCTGGTGGTGTTGCAGCAGCTCGAGTGGCGGGTGCTCACTGAGTACTGCGCGTCGATGGCGTGAGGTAGATCGGCGTCTTCTCAGGGTGCTTTCCGCCGCGCAGGCGGTACAGCAGCGCCTCGCGCTCCTCCGAGGTGAGCGGTTCGGTGGTAAGCGTGATCTGCCCGTCTGCCAGTTCACAGCTCTTGAGTTTCACCGGCAATCCTGCCTGTTCAGCCCAAACAGGCAGGAACAGCACATTGTCAGTGGGACGATGCGACAGGGTGTCGATCCCCTGCTTGGCCAGGACCGCGCTGACCGCCTCGATGTTGGCGCCACCTCCCTTGTCCATGCGCGACATGGGAATGAGGTTCGTCATCATCCCTGACAGCGACTCGATCAGCATCTGCCGTGGTTTTGCCCAGCTAAACTCCGGCAGAGGGAGATTGCCGGAGCGGGCCGTGAGAAGCTGCAGGTCGAGCATCCCATCCCGGACCACCGGCTTGAGGTCGAGACTCACCACCCGTCCTCCCAATGGCGGCACTGAGCCGGCGAAGGTGATGCGTTTCTCCTCGATCTTCACCATCGGCCCCTTGAAGACATCGCTTAGTCGCCGGCCATTGATCACCTGGCTGCCGAAACGTGCGTACCACTTGCCCAGGAACGAGTTCAGCTCCCCCTGTGTAAAGGTGATGACAAGCTGGTCATCCGGGGCCTTCACCATCGGCCGACCATGCTGCCTTGCGTACTCGTAAGCATGCTTGGAGGCAGCCCAGTTCTGCACATCGATGATCTTGTCCTCGGCAACCTTGGCCTGCTCGGAAGTGTCGGGAGCCTCAACATCCGGCGGCTGATACCACTCCGGGACCGACCCGGCCGACCGGTACATCACAAGACCGGACACTGCCAGCCCCACCAGCAACAGAAGAACGATCGCGCTCACGTAGCGAAGGACACGTCGCTTACGCTGCGGGAGCTTACTGGAGCCGGCATCAGTCTGATTGTCGTCCATCGGGGCGGGATTATACGCAAAGGGGCTTGCGATGCGTTGCAGCACGTCGCCAAAAAGATACGCTTAACGCCGTGATAACGCTGTTGGT
>JAKORQ010000547.1 GCA_029777755.1 Planctomycetota bacterium | reverse complement strand
GCTCAAGCCCGGGAGGAGCTGCAGCGAGGATGAGATCAACCAGTTCTGCATGGAGCTGCCGCGCTATAAGCGGCCAAGGAAGGTGATCTTCGCCGAGGTGCCGCGAAACCCCACCGGCAAGATCGAGAAGCCCAAGCTGCGCAGGATCTACTGCGGAGAGAGCCTGGTGAAGAAGCAGATCGAGGAGTAGGTTGCGATCTTCGCGTGTAATTGATTGTGCATAAAGATGTTGCGTGCCGCTGGGTCACGCCAGTGGATCTTGTTCTCGCATTGCTGCTCCTCCTTGGGGCGAAGCGTCTCCCATCGCCGCTGGTGAAGCTCGCGATCGCGGACAGCCTTCTGGCCCTCGAGATCCGCATCGCGATGGCCTGACGTGTTACGCCGAAGCGCGCCGCCGTCTGGGCCTGCGTCTCGCCTCTGCATCGGGCCTCCAGCGCCCGCAACTGCACATTCGTTAGCAGCCTCATCGCCTCTATAAACAGGCGCACAGTGTCACGTTTCCTTGTTTTGCATGTGTCTGCGGCCACGGTATAGCCCGTCCCAATGGATGTCACAAGAGCAAAATGCCCCAAGTGCGGTCGCTGGCTCGCGGCCGGTGGAGTGCTCACCATCGCTCACCTGGAGATACCCGTCTACACCTGCGACGAGTGTCTGGTCACCGTGGATCTATTCGGGCAAAAGCACGAGCTGCCGCTGACTTTCTGCCTCGACAAAGAGGGTCGCGCTGTTGACCCGGCCGACCCCGAGACGCCTCTGGAGTTCTAGCATGGGCGGGACTTGCTGAGATGGCGGCAGCCCGAGGCGTCTCCGGGCAGGGGCGGCCAGGCCCGCTGCCCCAAGTGCCATCACAGCTACCAACAGGGACGAGATGATCCGTCGCATCATCGCCCGCGTTTCCCGGTTGGCTTGCGGCCGGGCTTCTTGCGAGGGCGGGATGGGAGTCTCGCCGGCGGCTTCATCTTTGGGACGCCTGGGCATCTCGCTTCACGGGCCGCGATGCACAATAATGGAAGCGGAAGATGACCGAAGCGAAGCTGCAAACCAGCCCGACCACTGGCGGCGATCAGCCGCTGCTGCAGGTGCGCAACCTGAAGACCTATTTCCCCGTTAAGCGGGGGCTGCTTTCGCGTACGGTGGCGCACGTGAAGGCGGTGGATGATGTCAGCTTCGAGCTGCACCGCGGCAAGACGCTGGGGCTGGTGGGGGAATCCGGCTGTGGCAAGACCACCGTCGGCAGAACCATCCTGAGGCTGGTGCCGGCCACCTCCGGCGAGGTCATCTACGAGGGGCAGGACTTTTTCCAGTACCGCGGGCGGGAACTGCGCCGGCTTCGCCGACATATGCAGATCATCTTCCAGGACCCGGTCTCCAGCCTGAATCCGCGCATGACCATTGGGCGGATCATCGGCGAGCCGCTGGAAGTGCATGGCATCGCGAAGGGAAAAGAACGCGATGAGATGGTGGCGTCGCTGCTGAAGCGTGTGGGGCTGGACCCGGGGTATGCCACCAGGTATCCGCATGAGTTTTCCGGCGGCCAGAAGCAGCGCATCGGCATCGCCCGGGCACTTGGGCTTTCGCCGAAGCTGATCATCTGCGATGAACCGGTGTCGGCGCTGGATGTGTCGATCCAGTCGCAGATCCTCAACCTTCTCAGCGACCTTCAGCAGGAACGAGGGCTCTCGTACCTGTTCATCGCCCACAACCTCGCGGTGGTGGAACACTTCTCCGACGAGGTGGCGGTGATGTACCTGGGGAAGATCGTGGAGAAGGCCCCATCCAGCGAGCTGTATCACAATCCCAAGCATCCCTATACCGAGGCGCTGCTGTCGGCGATACCCGAGCCGAATCCGCGTCGCGCCAAGCGGAGGATCGTGCTGGAGGGTGAAGTCCCATCGCCGATCAATCCACCTTCAGGGTGCAGTTTCCATCCCCGCTGCCACCTGACGCGCAAGTGTGCCGCGCAGGCGGGGGGGAGCGACACGGTCGAGATCACGGTTGCGAAAAAGCCGGTGCGGATCATGCGCAAGTGCCTGGAACAACCGCCACCGCTGGAAGCGCGCTTTGGCAGGCCGGATCACCTGGCGGCCTGCTGGTTGACCCAGTAATCGCCCCAATCGTTGTTTTTCCACAAATTTGGCGTTTGCCAGTGGGGCAGGCAAAGAACAGAATGCGCCCGTCTCGAAAGATCTTGTCAGGAGAATCATGAACCTCAACGAATCGAAATACTCGTCCTATTCCATCGTGCGCGAGATGCTGCAGGCGGCGGAGATCGCCCGCGGCTTTGATGTCGGGCAGACGAAGGATGTTGCGGCAAAGATCAAGTCGGCCGGCCGGCTGATGCTCACCGGGGAAGGCTCCAGTCGACTTTTCCCCGCAAAAAACGTCATCCGCAAGAGCCTGACGTGGGGGCTTGACCTTCAGGTCGTCACCGAGGGTTCGCGGCAGGCGGCGCTGTATGACCTGTCGCGCTTCGCAGTGTTCATGGCTTCGAACTCCGGCAAGACTCGCGAGGTGATCCTCCTGGCACGACAGCTTGCCGAGCAGGGCAACCACTTGCGCTTCGGCGTGACGGCCGGTCAAAATAGCCTGCTGGAGGAGGCCTGTACCCAGGCGTGGGTGCTGCGCTGCGGCAAGGAAGACGCCTGTGCCGCTACCAAGAGCGTCTTTGAGCAGGCGATGTTCTACCTGTCGATTCTCTATAACATCGCCGGGCGCGACATGAAGCGCGACCTTGATGGCCTGCCGGGGAAACTGACCGAGGCGATGACGATGGAGATCGATCGCAAGATCGTGGAGAAGGCCTGCGCGGCGCCGACGATCTATGTCTCCGGCTACAACGATGGCGTGGCCGAGGAATTGACGCTCAAGACCAACGAGATTACGCGCAAGAAGGCCGACTACCTCGAGGGTACCTACGCGGTGCATGGCATCGAGGAAGTGATGGAGAAGGATGACCTGGCGATTGTCATCGACCCAATCGATGACGAGATCGCCAAGTTCCAGGAAGTGCTGGAGAAGGGGGTGGGCATGACGGTGGTGGCGATCGCCGATCGGCCGACGCCGCTGCCGACGATCCGCGTGCCCTCCGCTGGCGAGATGACGCCGTTTGTGTACCTTTGCGCCGGCTGGAACCTGCTGATCGAGGTGGGACTGGCTCTCAACGTCAACCTGGACAAGCCGCAGCGGGCCCGCAAGGTGGGCAATGAGTTCGTGCCTGCGCGCGTGTAGGGGCGGCCGGTTGGCGGTGTTGTTTGAGTTTGGGAGACGTGCAGCATGGTAAATGTGAGGAAGCCTGTCGACGGGCCCGGTGGGGAGTTCTTGCCGAAGGAGTTTCGCCCGGCCGGCATGGATGAGTATTACCTGCGAAACAGGCAGTTCGACCGCGACGTGAAGTGGCGGCAACTGCGCGCTGACGAGATCGAGACGCTCGTCAAGAACAACAACACCTGCTCCAACTGGGATCTTCTGCTGGTGGGGGATCCCTTCGATCCCCGCCAGATCAAGGACAGCGAGTTCATCGGCCTGGTGCGCATCGCACGGCTGGAGAATGTGCTGCTGGAGTACCACGAACTGGAGGTTCGCGCCGGCATCTACCGCAGCCGTATCGTCTCCTGCGACATCGGCGAGAACTGCGGCATCCACAACGTCCGCTACATCGCCCACTACATCCTCGGCGATCACGTGATGCTCATGAACATCGACGAGATGCACACCACCAACCATGCCAAGTTCGGCAATGGCATTGTGAAGGATGGTGAAGCCGAGGACGTCCGTATCTACATGGACCTGATCAACGAGACCGGCACTCGCGCGGTCATGCCGTTTGAGGGGATGACTGCGGCCGACGCCTACATCTGGGCCAAATATCGCGATGACAGGGAGCTGATCCAGCGGCTGGGCGAGATCACCCAGAAGCAGTTTGACTCACGGCGCGGCTACTACGGCGAAGTTGGCAGCGACTGCGTGATCAAGAACTGCCAGATCATCAAG
>JAKORQ010000546.1 GCA_029777755.1 Planctomycetota bacterium | reverse complement strand
GGTGCGCACTTCTGGCGGCAGGTACTGCGTCAACATCGCACTTGAGGATCGCATAGAAAAGGCCGAGGTCGCTGGCGTGGAGATCTACAACCCCGGCGTGGCGGAGGATCGCGCCCGCCTTGTCGAGTCGATCCGCGATGCCGATGAGCTTGCCACCGCGCTGCCCAGCGTCGACTTCTTCACCCGCGGCGGCCTTGCTTCAGTCGTCGAGCTTCTTTGCGCTGCCCTCAAGGATGGCCCGACCAGGCAACAGCTCATCTACACCGCCGAGAACCACAATCACGCCGCCGAGATCCTGCGCGAAAGCCTCACCCGGCGCCTGCCGGCCGAATGCCTGGCGCGGCTCCAGATCGTCAACACGGTCATCGGCAAGATGAGCGGCGTGATCACCGACCCGCAGCAGACGCGCGAGCTGGATCTCGCCACCCTTGCGCCATCCTTCGATCGTGCCATCCTCGTGGAAGCGTTCAACCGCATCCTGATCAGCCAGGTTCGGCTGGACGGGTTTGTCCGTGGCATCGACGCGTTCATAGAGAAGCCGAATCTGCTGCCATTTGAGGAGGCGAAGCTGTTTGGCCACAACGCCGTCCACGCACTGATCGGGTACCTGGCCAATGAACGAGGGCTGAAGCTGATGTCGGAGGTGGCCGGGCATGATGACATACTGAAGATCGCCCGGGAGGCGTTCATCAACGAGTCGGGGGCGGCGCTGACACGCAAGTATGCATCGCTCAACGATGAACTGTTCACGGCCGAAGGGTTTGCGCGATACGCAGATGACCTGCTTCACCGGATGATGAATGCGAATCTGCAGGACCTGGTTTCGCGAGTTATCCGCGACCCGCAGCGGAAGCTCGGGTATGAGGATCGCCTGTTCGGCACCATGCGGCTGGCGCTTTCGCATAGGATTCGGCCGGTTAACCTGGCGCGCGGGGCGGCCGCGGCGCTGCGCTATCACCTCGGCCGGCGGTCAGTATCGCGTGAGCAGGTCATCCAGGCGCTGGCGCCAATCTGGGGCGAGAAGATCCACTCGGCCGAGGCTTGCGAGCTGATAGATCTTGTTGCACAGGCGAGTTGAACCTGTGGAGCGCTCTCGGCGTCTGTCAACGTCTATCCAAATCGGGCAGATCTTCACCGATTCGAAATCCCGCGGCTTGAGGACGAGCCGCTCCACTTCTTGCAGCAGATCTAGAGCGAGATGCAGGAGTTCCGACTTCGCCATCTGGAGCGGAGGCGCTTCTGGATGGTCGACCAGGATGGCACGCCGCTGGTGGCATCGGGCGCCTCGACACTGGCCGCACCAACCGCCACGGCCGACTTCAGGCAATCCTCCGGCGACATTCCCTTCAGCAGCCCGCCGAGGAAACCTGCGATGGTGCAGTCGCCCGAGCCGGTAGTGCCCACGACCTTAGCCTGGTAGCAGGGGAAAGCGATCGCGCGTCTGAGCCATGCGTCTATGTTGGCCGGGCGACATGCGCCCATGCCCTCAAGCCTCGCTTTGTCTGGTGTGGTGCGCAGATACGCCCCCTGGTCGCCCAGCTTGATCATCACGCACGCGGCTCCCCAGTCCAGCAGCTTTCCGCTGAGCTTTCGCAGCAGCACAAGGTCGATATCGCGGGGGATGCTTACTGTGCCGTGCTTCTTCACGATCCTCTGCCAGGTCGGCCGGTCAGCCATGAACAGGATCTCCTGGATGCTCGGCACAAACAGATCCACCTGCGGCAGGACGTTGCGCAGCAGCGCCGGCCAGTCGATCTGCCCCGCCTCCGAGGCGGCATCCGGCTCGGCCATGTCCAGCGAAGTCGTCAATCCCGCCTTTTTTGCCCGCGTGAAGACGCGCAGCAGTTCACGGCCGTCGTTGAGATACATCTGCCGCATCAGCGGGGGATATCCGAAGTGCAGCAGCCGTGCGCCAGCGAATGCAGATGAGGGGATATCGCGAGCCCTGAGAGTGTCGTTGGCGCCCGGGCAGTGCAGAAACGTCCGGTCCACGCCCGGCGGCGAGATTACCACTGTGTAGCTGGTGGTGTCGCGCCTTGAGATGATCATCCCCTCGGCCAGGTGCTCGCCCTGGCCGCGCAGGATGGAGAGGATCTCCCGGCCGAACAGGTCATCCCCGACCTTGCCCACCAGCCGGACGTTGAACCCCAGGCGATGCAGCGCAATGCCGGTGTTGGCGACCGCGCCGCCGGTTGCGCGGATGGCCGGGCCCACCTTGAGCAGCGCTCCCGGGGCCAGTTCCAGCGACTTTGGCGGGAACTGCGGGATCACATCAAGGCAGACATGGCCGGCGACGACAACGTCTCTGTTCATCGACAGATGTTTTTACCATGAGCGAGTGGCGATTACATCACCGCGGCGCACGAAGCAAGCAAAGGAGCGACGAAGCGACTGAGCAACGAAGGGACTCGTAGGATGCGAAAACGCGGCGAGATGGTGCAGGACGTGGTGACAGGCGCGCCTTGGACGCTTCTACAGATGCCGAAGTTGCAATCACCGAGTGTTTGCGCACCAGAACGACTCTCGATTCCGATCGGTATGCATCCAGGTCGGGTAGACTTCAGCCGATCCGACGTCCCGCGGCTTGAGATAATCCGCTCCACTTTCGGTAGATCCGCCTATTGCGCACTTACCTCGATGACCCTCACCGTGATCTCCGGAGGCAGCAGCGACTCGAGCTTCCTCTGGAAGCTGCCGCGGATGATGCGATGCAGTCGTCCGCGCCGGCTGGTGCCGATCAGCACTTCCTGCACGGCATTCATGGCGGCCGCCTCGGCGATCAGGGTGGCCGCGTCCGGGCCGACGTCATAGGTGGGGACGATCGGCACTCCGTTCTTCGCGCCCAGCTCCAGGAAGTCCACGAACATCGCCTGGGCGGCCGGGTCGGTGTCGATGTTCATGCGCTCACCGACGCCGGCGGTGAAGTTGAGCGAAACCTCGCGCACGAAGCTGACCACCAGCGTCGCTCCCTGCTCGCGGGCGTGCTGGATTGCCTTTTCCGCGAGGTTGGATGAGCCGGCCGTCGCCACCAGCAGTCGCGGGCGGTTCCAGGCGTCCGGCGTGATCTGGTCGACGATCGCCTGGCGAAAGAGGCTGAGCTTGGGCTTGCGGCTGGTGACGTACTGGTTTGCCCATCTGGTCAGCAGGCCGATCGACACCACGATGGCGATGAAGACCAGCGCATAGACGCGAGTGGCAGCCAGCGTGATGAAGATCGCCACCAAGAGCAGCGCCAGCGAGGCTACCGCCACCTTGCGCCATATGCGTCGCAAGCGCGGGTGCAGCGAGCAGAGCGAGCAGTTCATGGTGATGGCGCCGACCACGCCGATGGCATAGAGCGCTGCCAGCGAGGTAAGGTCATTGAAGAGAAACAGCACGATGATCGGCGCGGTGGTCGCCACGGCGGCCGCGTAGTATGGCGCGCCAAAGCCGTTGAGCTTCTGCAGGATGGCGGGCAGTTCCCCGTCGCGGCTCATTACGTAGCACATGCTCATCAGCCCGTTGATCGCGGTGTTGGTGGCCGAGAGCAGGAGCAGTCCGCCGATTATGCGCACCGGCCATTCACCCAGCGGCCCCATCGCCTGCCCGGCGATGTACGCCAGCATGTCCTCGACATGATCGGTCCTGCCCGGCGAATAGGCGACCATCAGGATGCTCACCAGCAGGTTGACGATCGCCACCTCCAGCGTCACCACCCAGATCGACTTGCGGGCGGTGGAGTGGACCGGCTTTTTCATCACGCCGGTGAGATTGGCGATCGCCTCGACGCCGGAGAGCGCCAGCACTATCGATACAAAACCCTGCCACGCATCAAAGGGCGGATGTTCCAGCCGGCCCCAGCGGATGCTGCCCCAGTCGAGGTTGGCAAATGCGAAGGCGACCACCACGAGGGTGACTATCACCATCGCGACGGCGGCGGTGGTGGCGAACTTGGCACTGTGCTTCGGGCCAAGCAGGTTAAACGCTCCCACGCCCAGTATCGCCACGATGCCCCAGAGCACCGGGCTGCGCGGATGCCACAGTTCCTCGGGTGGTTTCTCAGCGCCCGCCTGCTCCACGAGGATGATCTGGTCGCCGGCGTCGCGCACGTCGACGACGTCATGCTGCTGAATGGTGGTCAGCCCGAAGTAGTGGAATGCCTCCAGCGCGGAGATGCTTGCGGTAACGGTATAGCCTGCGAACAGCAGCAGGGCTCCAACCACACCCAGCAGGCGCGCCCGCTGCTTGCCGGCGGTGTAGACGCCCCCGCCATCGGGGAAGATTCGGCAGATCTGCGTGTAGGCCCAGCCCACACAGATCAGCAGCACGCTCATCGCGGCTATGAGGTAGATGCTGCTGCGTCCAGCGACAAGAAATGCCAGGCCCAGCAGGTAGAGGCGGCTGGTGCCCCAGTCGCCAAACAACATCCCCGCAGCGCCCATCCAACTGACGTTGCGCGGCCGTTCGCTGGCCAGGAGCTGAAGCGCTTCCGATGGCCCGCGAGTGCCATGCTGGTTTCCCATGGTATTAGTGTTCTTGTGTCACGGTCGCCCTGGCGTGGGTGATCCTGCCCGCCCGCCAGTGACGTCGTCATTCGCACAGCAAGTCGCTCGGAAGTCGCCATCACTTTGTGCATGCAGCGTGTACATGCATCCAGGCCGGCAGGAGAGCGACCGCCGCGCAGCTTTCAAAAGCCTGCGGGGTTAGCTGCCGGGCTAGGGCTTGAAAGTGCCCCGGGATGCTCCACGCCGCCCGCAGGCGGAATGCCGCTTCCCTGCGCCCCGTGTTGAGGCCCGGACACTTCCAAACCGGAGCCCCGTGGGTCCCCCGCGTCATGGATGGGACACCAAACATCCCAGCCACGACCTCGGCGTCGACTAGCGGCATGCTACGGCGCACCGCGACAAGTCGTCAATGCCGCCAACGGTGCGGACAGGGTGAAGACGTGGGGAAGACCCGCCCTGCCGCGTGATGACAGAGGCGGCGGTTCATTTTCTTTTTTTCTATTTCTCGAATTGCGATTTGCGATTCTGACTTCGTTTAGCAACGCGAGCAGCGTGTCGGCAGGACTGCTCCACTTCCTTTCCGTAACCTGCTGTGCTGGAAGGTTGAGGACCCAGGATCCTGTCTCGATCGAGAATCGCAAATCGCAAATCCGATCTCCCACTCGCTTTCTTGTCATTTGCCCCCAATGGCCTGCACCGTTAAAGTTGGCCCCGGAGTTTTGGAATCAGGAGAATCAGGAGTGGCTTACAACGGTTTTGACGTTGCGGGAAAGGTCTGTCTTGTTACCGGGGGTACCAGTGGAATCGGGCGGGCGATTGCCCTTGGCTTTGCCCAGGCCGGCGCGAAGGTGCTGGCCGGCTCCACCAGCGCGGAGAAGGTCGCCAATATCAAGAACGAACTGGGTGACGGTCACCTGGCCTGCCAGCTGGACGTGTCGGATGAGCAGTCGGTCAAGGATGCCTTTGACCTGTGTGTGAAGACGTTTGGCAGGGTCGACTGCGTGGTGAACGCGGCCGGCGTGATCAAGCGTCAGCCCTCACTGGATATGCCGGTGGCTGAGTTCGAGCGCATCTGCCGCATCAACCTCACCGGCAGCTTCATTGTCGCCCAGCAGGCCGGGCGAGTCATGAAGGATCAGCAGCCCGACGCCAACGGCGAGCGCGGCAACATCATCTTCATCGCTTCGCTCAACAGCTATATCTCGCTCACCGAAGTGCTCGCGTACGCGGCCAGCAAGTCTGGTGTGCTTGGCCTGGTGCGCGGCCTGGCGAACGAGTGGGCCCAGTACGGCATACGCGTCAACGGCATCGCCCCGGGCGTCTTCCCCACGGAACTGAATCGCAAGCTGATCGAGGGCACGCCGCGCGGGCAGTTCCTGCAGGCCCATACCCCCGCCGGCCGCTTCGGAAAGGCGGAAGAGCTGGTGGGCGCTGCCATCTACCTGGCCAGCCCGTCAGCCAGCTACACCAACGGCCACACGCTGATCGTCGACGGCGGCTTCATGGCCCGCGGCGTCGGTGTGTAATCTGAAGTCTGGAAGATTGAGGAACCACAGATGACCTGTTGATCGTTTGCAGCCTGCAACGATCGACAGCAACACCCCGATGGGCGCAGTAGTACGAAAGCGCGCAAGCAATCGCGTAAGTTCGGGGTGCATCTGTGGTTCCTTCCGGAATCCACACTACAGCGGTTCCACTCAAAGTGGAGCGGGCGGTCCTGCGGCGATCATCGACGCTGATATGCTGATCAAGCCGGGGACATCGCACGCCTGTAGATTTCACCACGAAGCGACGAAGCCTCTGGATGCCGGGTGCGTTTAGCTGATGCGGGCAAACTTTCGCCGATTCGATGTCCCGCGGCCTACAGGACAAGTCGCTCCACTTCTGGTGGAACTGCTCTACAATCTTCGTTCATGAGCGACACTTCTCGACGAGCGGAGCTGTATTCCCTTTTGGGTGATCTGCCGGAGCGGGATCGGCCGGTGAGTGGCCGGGTCATCTCCTCTGAGTCTCGCGACGGCTTTGACCTGGAGCGGCTGGAGCTGGACCTGAACGGCATTGAGCCGGTGCCGGCCATCTTCGTTCGTCCCAAGCCGAATGGTCGGCGCGTGCCGGTGGTGCTGTTCAATCACTCCCACGGCGGTTTCTACCATGTCGGTAAGACGGAGATGCTGTAATCCGCGCCGTACATGCAGTCGCGAAGCTGGGCGGCCGACCTCACCTCGCGCGGGTTCGCCGCCCTGGCGATAGATCACTGGTGCTTCGGCGAGCGCGCCACGCGCAGCGAAGGGTCGTTCTTCCGCGAGACGCTCTGGCGCGGCCAGGGTGATGTGGGGCCTGATGGTCTACGACAGCATCAAGGCGATCGATTACCTGCAGACGCGCGATGACATCGACCCACGGCGGATTGCCACCCTCGGCATGAGCATGGGCAGCACCATGGCCTGGTGGCTGGCCGCCCTCGATGAGCGGTGATCAACTGCATCGACATCTGCTGCCTGACCGACTTTGATTCTCTCATCGCGGAAAAGGGCCTGGAGGGACACGGCGTCTACTACTACGTGCCGCGCCTGCTGAAGCACTTCAGCACCAGCGACATCAATGCCCTGATCGCCCCGCGTCCGCACCTGGCGCTGGAAGGGATACGCGATGCCCTCACCCCGGCCGCCGGCCTGGACCGCATCGACCGCGACCTTCGCGCGGTCTACGGGAAGCTCGGGGTCCCGCAGCGATGTAAGCTGTCTCGCTACGACGTCCCCCACCAGGAAACGGCCGAGATGAGAGAAGAGGCCCTCGCCTGGCTGGAAAAGTGGACGTAAAGATTTTCGATCGGCGATTGCCGAATTGCGATCAGGCTCAATTTCAATCGCAAATCGAAAATCTCTTACGCGTGCGGTTGATTCGGCTGTGAGATCTCCTGCAGGATTTCTCCGCTCAGTTTTTCGTCTCCCTGCCTGGTGGCCAGGTCGGCCAGTGCGACGATCCCCACCAGGCGTTTGTTGCGGTCGAGGATCGGCAGTCGGCGGATCTGTCGTTCCTCCATCAGGTCGGCCGCCACGTCGACATCCTCATCGTCGAAGCAGAAGACCAGGTCGGTTGACATGGCATCCTGTACCTTCACCTCCTGCGGACTTTTCCCCTGAGCGCTGCAGCGCACGGTAATGTCGCGGTCGGTGATCATCCCCAGTAACTGGTCGTTCTGGCACACCGGCAGCGATCCCACGTCCAGGTCGCGCATCTGCCTGGCAGCCTCCTGGAGCGTTGAACCCGGGGAGATGCACTGGACGTTACGCGTCATTATTTCGCGGATCTTCATGGCCCCTCCATACTGTTTGCCCCGGCCCAACCATCGGCCGGGAACTCGTAAATGGGGCAAAGCAGGTGCCAAAGGGAATGTCGCTCTACTGGTTGATGTCCGGGTGCTTCAGCGACCAGGCCAGAAGTGCGGTGGCCATCAGGAACTTTATGTGCAGGTCGGTAAGTGGCCGGCTGGAGTCGACCCATTCCACCAGCCGGATGCCGGCGGACTGGCCGTCATGTACGCTGACGATGGCTCGAAAGCGCGGCGAGGAAATGTGCTCCACGACATTGCCGCGGACCAGGTATCTGCCATGCTCCAGCATTGCCACCTCCTGGCGGAGCCAGTGACATGCGTGCGTCGCTACTCGGCCGGCCGTTCGCGCTGCCGCCCGCTGATCTGCTCGACGACAATCTTGCACAGCGGCATCTGCTCGATGGGCGTCTGTCGCCCATGGCCCGGGCGATACCCCTGGCGAAGACGCTCGTACTTGCTGCGCGTGATTTCGCGAATCCGCTGCTTCTCGGCGATATCAGGCACTTCGGCCAGATGACCTTCCACCAGTACCGATGCGTAATCGTCCAGCGTGTCGGTATAGTGGTCGATCTCGAAACAGACCTTTCGGTTCTGCTGCAAGACTTCGCCTTTTCGGCCGGTCATGGGCAGGCGCAGGTACAGCGCCCCGTTCGCCCAGGTAAAGGGCAGGGGAATGACATACGGCCTGCCCCCGGCATCAGCCATCGCCAGCCGGCCAATCCGGCTGGTGCGAAGCATCCGTTCAACATCCTCTTGGCTCATCGGCGTCATGTAAATCCTGATATCAAGACCTTGATGTATAGATTTGAACCTGCTAAGCTCGCTCTGTCAATCTTGAAATCCTTCTATTCAGGAGACCTTTATGCAATATCGCAGGCTTTGGGTCGGCTTGACCCTTGTAGTCGCGCTTTCGTTTGCGACTCTGGCCTACTTTGGGAGGGAGATCTACCGTAAGGCTCCTCCGATCCCCGCAGTTGTCACCGAGACTGGCAGGCAGCTTTTCACCGCCCAGGAGATCCGCGACGGGCAGAACGTCTGGCAGTCGCTTGGCGGCCAGGAAGTCGGCACCATCTGGGGCCATGGCGCGTATGTCGCTCCCGACTGGTCGGCCGATTGGCTGCATCGCGAGGCTCTGGCCCTGCTGGATATCTACGCGCAGGAGAAGGGGGCGGAGAACTTTGAGTCACTATCCCTCGAGGAGCAGGCTGGCCTGAAGCAGCGCCTCAAGGCGGAGATGCGTGCAAACACGTTCGATCCCGCCACTGGCCGGCTGACGGTCTCTGAGAACCGCGCCAAGGCGATCGAGCTGGTCGCCGCCCACTACACCTCACTGTTTGGTGACGATCCTGAGTTTGCGGAGTTGCGCAAGGCCTACGCCATCCCCGCCAACAGCATCAAGACTCCCGAGCGTCAGCATCTGCTCAATGCCTTCTTCTTCTGGGCCGCGTGGACATGTACCACCGAGCGCCCGGGGGAGGCCATCACCTACACCAACAACTGGCCGCACGAGGAACTGGTCGGCAACACGCCCAGCTCCGCCGTGGTCATGTGGTCGGTGGTGAGCGTGGTGCTGTTGCTGGCAGGCGTTGGCGCCCTGGCGTGGTACAAGGCGGTGGAGACTCGCCGACATGCCGATGAGCCGCACGTGATCCCCAGCTCGGACCCGCTGGCGTCGCTGGCGCTCACGCCCTCGATGAAGGCCACTCTCAAGTATTTCTGGGTGGTGGCGCTGTTGATCGTGGTGCAGATCGGCATGGGCGCGCTCACCGCTCACTATGGCGTTGAGGGTGATGGATTCTTCGGATTCCCGCTGGACAAGTATCTGCCCTATTCAGTTGCGCGAACCTGGCACACGCAGCTTGGCATCTTCTGGATCGCCACCGCCTGGCTGGGCACGGGGCTGTTCATTGCCCCGGCCGTCTCCGGGCATGAGCCGAAGTTCCAGCGTGCCGGCGTGAATTTCCTGTTCGTGTGCCTGCTGATAATCGTGGCCGGCTCGATGGCCGGACAGTGGATCGGCGTGCAGCAGAAGATGGGCCTTGAGATGAACTTCTGGTTCGGCCACCAGGGGTATGAGTATGTGGACCTTGGCCGATTCTGGCAGTTGTTCCTGTTCGTTGGCCTGATCGTCTGGCTGGGCCTGATGGCGCGGTCGCTGCTGCCGGCCCTGCGCAAGCCCAGCGAGAGCCGCCATCTGCTGGCGCTGTTCGTGCTGTCGGCGATTGCCATCGGCGCGTTCTACGGGGCCGGGCTAATGTGGGGCCGGCAGACTCACCTGGCGATCGCCGAGTACTGGCGCTGGTGGGTGGTTCACCTGTGGGTGGAGGGCTTCTTTGAAGTGTTCGCCACCGCGGTGATCGGCTTCCTATTCACGCGAATGGGGCTGCTGAACATCCGCTCGGCCACCTCGGCCACGCTGTTCGCCACCGCGATCTTCCTGTCCGGCGGCATCATCGGCACTTTCCATCACCTGTACTTCACCGGGACGCCCACGGCCGTGCTGGCGCTGGGCGCCGTGTTCAGCGCTCTGGAGATTGTCCCGCTGACGTTGATCGGGTTTGAGGCATACGAGAACCTCAAGCTGGCCGAGGCCCGCCCCTGGGTGGCTCGCTATCGCTGGCCGATCCTGTTCTTCGTCTCGGTGGCCTTCTGGAACCTGGTGGGCGCGGGCATCTTCGGATTCCTGATCAACCCGCCGATCGCGCTGTACTACATGCAGGGGCTGAACCTCACCCCCGTGCATGGCCACACGGCGCTGTTCGGCGTGTACGGCATGCTGGGGATTGGCCTGATGCTCTTCACCATCAGCGCGATTGCCGGCAATGCGGTGTGGGGCGAGAAAGCCCTGAAGTTCGGCTTCTGGGGCCTGAACATCGGCCTGGCCGCCATGACGATGCTCAGCCTGTTGCCCATCGGCGTGGCGCAGACGGTCGCCAGCATCGACGTGGGAATGTGGTATGCCCGCAGCGCCGAGTTCATGCAGCAGGATTACATGCAGGTGCTGCGCTGGCTGCGGGCGCTGGGTGACACGATCTTTGCGGCCGGCGCCGTGGTGCTGGCTTGGTTTGTGCTGAAGCAGCGCGTCGGCCATCCGGTGCCGGTGCGGATCGATACCAAGCCTGAACCGGTGCGTCAGCCGGTCAGCACGCGATAGCCGGACATTTTTTCCGTCGGGGGAGCCTTTAGCCCGTGCTCCCCCGACCTCTCCCTTCTGGATCCCGTATGCCTGCAACTGATTACTGCCCGCAGGACTTCGACCACAGTCCGCTCCTGGTGTTCTATGAGACCACGCAGGCATGTGACCTGGCATGCCAGCATTGCCGGGCCAGTGCCCAGCCGCAGTGTCATCCTGATGAGCTGACACCCGATCAGTCACGGCAGCTTGTTCGCGAGTTGAAGCAATTCCCCAAGCCGCCGATGCTGATCCTCACCGGCGGAGATCCGCTTAAGCGCCCGGACATCTTCGACCTGGTGCGTTTTGCGGTGGATGAGGGGATCCAGACAGCCATGACACCCTCGGCCACGCCGTTGCTCACGGCCGACGCAATTGGCCGGCTTAAGGCGGCGGGGCTGGCGCGGTTGGCGGTGAGTCTCGACGGGGCCGACCCGTTCACGCACGATACCTTTCGCGGTGTGGAGGGAAGCTTTCGCCGGACTCTTGAGGCGATCGCGACGGCCGAGGCGATGGAACTGTCGGTGCAGGTGAACACCACCGTTGCCCGGCACAACGTCGAGCAGATCGAGACGATCGCCGACCTGCTGGACCAGAAGCGCATCGACCTGTGGTCGGTCTTTTTCCTGGTTCCCACCGGCAGGGCGCAAGCGGCGTATCGCCTGTCGGCCGAGGAGTGTGAGAGGGCCTTCGCACGTCTGCATGCGCAGTCTCGTCGTCGGCACTACCCGATCAAGACTACCGAGGCGCCGCACTATCGACGTTACCTGGTGCAACAGGCAAAAGGCGCGCCCGCGGGGATGCGCCCGCGTCGCTCGATCGGCACCAACGATGGACGGGGCGTGATGTTCGTCGGCCACACGGGGCATATCTATCCCAGCGGGTTCCTGCCGATATGTTGCGGCAAGTTTCCCGCCGACTCCCTGGTGGAGACGTACCAGAAATCCGAGCTATTCAGGAACCTGAGGGACAGTGGTCTGCTGGGTGGCAAGTGCGGCAGGTGCGAGTATCGCAATATCTGCGGGGGCAGTCGGGCTCGTGCTTATGCGATACACGGCGACCCATTGGCGGAAGAACCCGACTGCATCCACATCCCCGGCAGCCAATGAGGGCGGTTAGCGCAGGCCGTCAGGCCGCGACGACTTTCTGCGGCTGCTCAGCGGGAAGCCGCAGCGAAAGGCTTGCCCCGGGCAGGTCCAGCGTCAGCGCGCCAGAGTCATTGTGGAACTGGGGCCCCAGCGAGTAGAGAACCTGTTTGCCATCTCGCCGCGCCACCACCAGGCGCTGGATGCGCATTTGCGCCAGGTGCCGCGAAACCGTGGGCTGCGAGAGGTTTGCCCGGCGGTGGATGGAAGTAACGTTTTGCTCGCCAAGCGAGAGAATCTCCAGGATGGTCAGCCGCGCAGGGTCAGCAATGGTCTTGAGAACCTGCGTCAACTCATCAAAACATTCAGGGTGTGTGTTGAACGTCATGGTCAAACCTCGCCTTGTGACCGAGTCAGCGTTCCGGCCAAACAGATAGTGGGGGTAGGAATGTCACGGCGGGCATCTAGCGGATGGAGATCTCAGCGTCCATCTCGTGGTCGGCCTCTTCCTCGGCGCGCACATTCTTCTGTGCCGGCCGCCCCTGGAGCGCAGCGAAAGCCATGACCATGCACATCGCGATGAGGCATAAAGCCAGTTCAGAAAGCATCATGTTGGTACCCTCCAATACGTCCGGAAGCTCGCCCGCTGTGGTTTATGACCGCTAGCGAGCACAGCCATAAGATGCGTTATTGGGGGGCTGATCTCTATGCGTAGTTTTTCGTAGTTTGATCAGGAAAAAGATTGAGAATTCGGACTTATTGCCTGTACGAGACAAATCGCATTCAACCATCCGTTAACCAGATTTCCCGGTAACGCCCTAGGTGTCGATCTGCACCAGACCCTCGCGGATGGCGAACTTGGTAAGCTCGGCGATACTGTGTAAGTCGAGTTTGGACATGATGTTACTGCGATGTGTCTCCACCGTGCGGGAGGAGATGTTGAGCTTGGCGCCGATCTCCTTGGAGGAGTAACCTTCAGCAAGGTACTGCAACACTTCGCGCTCGCGGGTGGCAAGCAGAGAGAGGGAGCTTTTCGTCGCCGGCAGATTCCCCAGGTAGCTGTCGATGATGGCGTCGGCCACCTCGGCGCTGAGGAACTTCCTGCCCTTGGCCACCGCCTGGATGGCGCGGACCAGTTCATCGCCGGCCGAGGACTTCACCACATAGCCCGAGGCGCCTGCTTCCAGGATCCTCACCACATACCGACGGTCGCACATGGCCGACAGTGCCAGCACGCGCGTGGTGAGATGGGAGTTGCGGATCACATGGGTCGCCTCTATGCCATTGAGCTCGGGCATCCCGATATCCATCACCACCACATCGGGCATCTTTTCGTTCACGAGTTCGATGGCTTCACGACCGTTACCCGCCTCCCCGACCACTTCCATGTCGGCCTGGCGGCTAAGGATCAGCCGGAGTCCTTCCCGCATGATCTCATGATCGTCAACTAAGAGAATTCGTACTCGTGCCATCTTGTTTGTTCTGTGAAGGAACCGACAAAACGACCAATGCGCCAGCGCCCGGCGCTGACCTTATCTCTATATGCCCCCTCAGGTTATGCAACCTTTCGCGAATTGCAAACAATCCGAATCCACATTCTGAGTGTTTACCCAGCTTGTCCAGTTCAACACCCCTCCCGTGATCCTCCACTTCGACACGGAACTCGCCGTTATGGGATAGGAGTCGGACATGTGCTTGATTTACCCCGGAGTGTTTCGCAACGTTGACCAGCAATTCCCGCAGACATTGAAAAAGCAATACTCGGACACGAATGTCCATTCCTTCAAAACTCTTGTCGTCCTCGAGCGTCACAGTCAAGCCGTAGAGGGTGTACATGTCCTCGATCAGCCACTCCGCGCCGGCGCTGAATCCCAGCTCATAAATCGCCGGGTGGCTCATGCGCATCATCAGCGAGCGCAGGGCGCGGTTGGCGCGGTCGATCAGCCGCTCTGACTCGGACATCAGCTCCCGGCGGTGCTCCTCATCCTGCCTCGCCACCGACAGCTTTATCTGGACCAGCGCCAGGATCTGGCAGACGTCATCATGAAGGTTCTCCGCCAGCCGGCGGCGCTCGCGCTCTTCCGTGAGGCTCAGCTCCGTCGCCATCTCGCGGACGCGCTCCTCCGCCTGGATACGCTCGGTGATGTCAAAGCAGTAACTGATGTAGCCGGCGAACTGCCCGTCCAGGTCGTCGAAGGGCATGCCATAGTCGGCCATCCAGCGCCATTCCCCGTCGCTTCTTCGCAGGCGATACTCCACGAAGAACGGCTTTCGCGCCTTAAAGCCATCCGAATAAGTACTGAGGCAGCGGCTGCGGTCTTCCGGATGGATCCCCTCCGTCCAGCCATCTCCCAATTCCTGCTCCAGCTTTCTGCCGGTGAACGACAACCAGGTGTCGTTGAACCAGTTGCACTTCATGTCCACGCCCGAGCGCCAGATCAGGGCCGGCGCCTGCCGCAGCAGGCTGACGCTGAAGTCGGCGACGCGGGCCAGTTCGCGCTGGGCACGTTTTCGCAGGGTGATGTCGCGTATGTAAAGCAGCATGCCGCTCATGCGTGCGAACTCGAACGGGGCGGCCGACACCTCGATATCCACCACCGTACCGTCGCAGCGCACCGCCTTCTCCTCCTCCAGCGGCATGGCGCTTTGCGGGTTTGCCATCAGCAATTGACGCCGACGGCTCACATCCGCGTGATACCCCGGCTCGATGAAGTCATAGATGCTGCGCCCCAGCAGGTCGCTGACTTCCCGGGCGCCCAGAATCTCCACTGCGGCCGGGTTGGCGTAGGCGATGCGATCCTGCACATCGATGAGGATGGCGTCCGGCAGGCGCTCGACCATGGCGCGGAAGCGCTTCTCGCTCTCCGCGAGCGCGCGCTCGGCATGCTTTCGCTCGGTGACGTCGATGTGGTGCACCACCACCCGCAGCGGGCCGGGGTCGGGGAAGCGGGTGACGCGGGTGACGAACCAGCGATCGCCGAAGGGATACTCCTGCACGTAGTCGCGCTGCGCCTCGCCCAGCAGCACGGTGCGGATGCCGTTTGCCAGGTCGGTGCCGATGTTCGCCAGCTCGCCGGTCATGCTGGCGCAGATCTGCATGTAGTTCATCCCGGTGACATCGCCCTGGATATCGCGCCCGGCGACGAGGTTGCGGGCGGCAAACTGCCGCCAGGCGGCATTGGCGGCGATGATATTGCCGCTGCCATCCAGCACCGCGATCTGCGTGGGCAAGGCATCGATGGTGGAGCGGTAGAATCGCTCGGCCTCCTCAAGTGCTTCCTGCGCGAGCCGCTGCTCGGTGACATCGATGATGAAGCCTTCCACCGCCACTACTTCGCGGGTGACGGGGCTATGGACGCCCACGCCGCGCTCCTCGACCCAGCGGATCTCGCCGTTGGCAGTCCTGATGCGGTAGTTCACCTTGAACGACCTGTACTGCGATACCGCATCGGAGACGGTCTCCCACACGCGCGGGGCATCCTCGGGAAGCAGCAACTCGCCATAGTGGATACCATCCCCCTTCAGGAGCATCTCGGCCGGGTAGCCGGTGAGCCGGGATGCGCCGGCACTCACGAACTCCATCGGCCAGTTGGGCTTCAGCGCGCAGCGGTACGCCATTCCCGGCAGGTTCTCCATCAGCGTGGCGAGCCGGCGCTGACTTTCCTCCAGCGCCTGCTTGGCGAGGGTCTGGTCGGTGACATCCTGGATCATCGCCACCATGCGCGTGCGTTCCTTGCCGCCGCCCCAGAAGGTGGTCACCACGCCTTTGATCCAGCGGATCGAGCCATCCTTCCGGATGGCCCGCACCTCGATCGGCAGCTCGCCCTTCTTGCTGACCAGCGTGCGCAACCCGATCCCCCTCATGCGCTGGGCATCCTCCGGGTGCAGCACGTCGAGGTATGACCTCCCGCGCAACTGCTGCGGGGTATAGCCGAGGATCTCGCAGTAGCGATCATTGACGTTCAGGTGTGTCCCGGTGGGAGCCTCGACCTCCACCACACCCATCGGCGCCTGCTCGAAGATGGTACGGAAACGCTCCTCGCTCTCCCGGAGCGCCTTGCTGGAGGCGCGCTGGGCGCTCTGATCGCGGAAGACCAGCACCACGCCGATCGTCCGGCCATCGGTGTCGAAGATAGGGGAGGCATTCTCCGCGATAGGGCGCTCGGTGCCATCGCGCGAGATCAGCAGCGTGTGATTGGTTGGCCCGATGTGCCGGCCGTAGTTGAGCACCTCATGGCATGGCGTGCGGACGGGGCGGCGGCTGGTTTCGCTGATGACGTCGAATATCTCGTTGAGGTGTCGCCCGCGGGCCTCGGCCTCGGTCCAGCCGGTGAGCAGCTCGGCGGTGGCATTCATGCGCGTGATGCGGCACTGGGAGTCGGTGCTGATCACGCCGTCGCCGATGCCGTAGAGGGTTGCCTTCAGCTCCGCCTCGCTCTCTCGGAGCTGCTGGATGGCCCAGTCCCGGCGGAGATGGTTGGTCATCAGCAGTCCCAGCGCCACGGTGGCGGCCGGGTGTATGAGCATCACCGGGACGGTGATCTCCGTGAGCATCGGCATCCATGTCCGGCTCTCCAGCGTCACCACCGCAGTGAGCAGCATCAGGGCATGGATGAGTAACCCCATTGCATACAGCTCGCTCCAAGTCATGTCCTTGAGCTGCCGGTTGCGGAATCGTCGCCACGCCAGCCCGATAGCGCCTGAGGTGATGATGACCACCACGCCCATCAGCATCGCCTCGCCGCCGAGGCTGATGCGCATGACGATGGTGATGACCATGGCGATGATGGTGGGCAGTGGCCCGAGGTACAGTCCGGAGATCGCCAGCACCACCGAGCGGGCGTCAAAGACGATTCCCGGGCCGTACTGCCAGGGAACGAGCATCACCAGCACGCCAATAAGCCCGACAATGAGCCCAACAACGAATCGATGAAACTTTGCCTTGAGCGGAGAAACGGTGTCGCACAAAACCGCCAGCCCCAGAAGCAACGCCGCATTCTGCAGAATTGGGAACGATGAATTGTACATCAACGTCTGTCCGCAATACGCCGGCAACGGCCCGTGCCGTACAGCGCGCGGAACCCCGGCTGCCCTCCATTCCCGGTCTCTGCAATTTGGCGCTAGGAACGATTGGCGCCACGATTTGTCGGCTTGGGACGGATGCTGAGCTTGACTGTGGGGGCCGGTTGATCCGGATCCAACAGGGGCGAGCCACCGCCCGGTTGCAGCATCTCAGCTATGGTAGAGCGCCGCAGTGCGTCTTCCACCATGGCGATGGCGTCGTCCATCCGCCGATGCAGAGAACAGAGATTGGTTCCATGACTTGGGATGTTCAACGGGCATGTCTTGATACGCTGCAGGGGATCAACCGCCGAGATTACCTCGAGTACCGAGATCTGGTCGGCCGGCCGCGCAAGCACAGACCCTCCATGCTTGCCCCGCTGGGAGATCAATACATTGGCCCGCGACAGACTCTTTATGACCTTCGCCAGGTATCCCGCCGGCGCACGGGTGGCGGCGGCGATTTGCGGGATCGTCGCCGGCTTGCCGTCCAGGCTCGCCAGGTGAACGACCACGCGAAGGGCATATTCAGAGGTCTGCGAAAACATCCACACTTCCTTCTGAAAGCTCTGTCAATTCTAAGGTATCCGCCTACACCCAGCCAGCGGACAGTTGACACTACATAAAGGATTGTACTCTCCCATGGAAGCGTCGACCGGCCGATTGCAGCTCGCGAACCGCGTCCGCCCGCAGATCCAGCAGGCGAAGCCCGCGATCGACCGTCACATCCATGATCCTGTTCATGTCATTAAGATGCGGCTGGCTCATCTGGAAAGCACGCACGCCCGGCATGTCCGCCAGGAAATGCGCCCAGTGATCGACCCGGCCGCACGCGTGGATGGTGCCTCCGCCCAGGGCATCCATCAGTTTCTGGTCGTACGGGCGGATGTACTGTTCAAACATCTCCGGGGGAAGATTCATCGCCGAGTCATCCCGGATCATGATCTGCCCCGGCTGCATGTAGCCCCAATGGACGCTGACTTCGCTGTCAAATGGCGGCACCAGCGACCACCAGCGCTTCATCACCGCGATGTAGAAGTCGCTGATCAGGCCAAGCATGCGGTGGATCAGCTCCGGCTCATCCACCAGCCACAGGAATATGTCGCTGCCCCAGATCAGCTCGAGAATGTCCATCGGCCCCTGGAGGTCGGGGTGATAGGGGTAGACGTACTTGCCGATCTTGGGGTACTGCCGGCGGATTTCCTCTATTCGCCTGCCAATCTCCCATACCTGCTGCAAATAGGGATGCTCCAGGTCGGGCATGCCGCGATCGAGCCACGCCAGCGCCTTCTCGTGGCCGATCGGGTGGCAGTTGGGCAGCGAATCGGCCTCATCAGGCATGACGAACAGCTCGCAGCCAAAGGGCATCGCCATGATCACCACGCCGTAGTTGGCGCGGATGTTCATCAGCCAGCCGTGCTCCGACTCGATCGTGCGCGACGCGGCGGAGAACTGGTGAAGCAGCATCGCCTCCGGCGACTTAAGCGCTTCATTTGTCGTGAGTTTCGGCCACTCGATGCCGGGCGGGGCAGGCTTTCGCCTGCGCCGTGGCGAAAACACGTCCTCATCGCTGCGTCCGGTGCAGAACTGTTTCCACTGGCGGAAGAGCTCTTCTTCCACTTCCGGATCGATCCGTCGCTCCAGGTCGTCGAGATATGGCTTTATGTCCAAAGCTTACCTTTCGATCGTATTTGGCCGCGATCATACAGTTCCGGCAGCATTGTTTCTAACCTTGGCGAACGGGAACAGTCCAGCTTTTGTCGCGTAACAGTAATGCCGGTGGCAGTTCTCCGCGTTGACCGCCAGGGCCAGGATGATGAACATTACCAGTTTGATGAACCAGCCACGACAGGATGAAACCAGCACTGCCACTGCTCGCCCCCGGCGGCACTTCCTGTCATACAAGAGGCGCTGGGTTATCTGGGGATTAATTCTCCTGCTTATTGCCCTGATAGTGATCTACAACACGCTCACGCAGGATCACCGCGTAAGGGCATTTGTCGAGCGGGAGCTTGGCCGGATAGTCGGCGGGCCGGTGTCGGTCGAGCATGCCCGCTTTACCCTGGCGCGCGGACTGGAAGTGCGCGGGGTGAGCGTGAGTGTCGACACGGAGGGGCGTGATGATTCGCAGCTCCTCTACGCCGGCGAACTGAATGTAGATCTGGATTTCTCCCGGATCTCCCGTTTCCGCGTGGACCTGAAGCGCATCGAGGCGAAGCAGGTGCGCGTGCAGATCGTCGAGGACCTGTCCGACAACTCGTGGAACTTCCAGCGCCTGTTGCCGGGTGATGAAGGGCCGCAGCAGGATGATGAGCCGCGCGAGGCCCCCGAGGCGCCGTCGGTAGTGCCGGCGGTGGCGATCGATGATGCGGTCATCAGTTTCTCCCGGCGGATCAACGGCCGGCTTGAGCCGGTGGGTGATGTCAAGGTCGATGTGGACATCGTTCCCACGGGCGACAACGAGTATGGCTTCAAGGTGGTCGCCGATCCATCGGTGGGTCGGGAGGTCCGCCTGATCGGCAGCTTCGACGGCAACAGCGACCAGATCTCGGGGCGGCTTACCGAGCTGAATATCGACCATGCCCTGCGCGAGATGCTTCCCTCCCGCCTGCGCGATGCCTTGAGCATCTACGACTTCACCGGGCGTTTCTCCGTCCCCTCGTTCCGCTACAGCTTTGCCCGGGCGGATCGCCCGGAGGATTTTGAGCTGAAGATCAGGTATGAGGACGCCCGCTGCACCGTCCAGCCGCGCCAATGGCTTAGCCGCCGGGAAATCTGGCGCATGGACCTGGTGAAGGAGCACATCAATCTCCTGCGGATGATGGGGATGAACAAGCGCATCCCCCGCGATCGCCTGACGGCCGACAGCGATGCCGATGTGATGCCGCTGGACCTGGTCTCCTACCTGCGCGTGGAGACTC
>JAKORQ010000545.1 GCA_029777755.1 Planctomycetota bacterium | reverse complement strand
GTCACAAGCTCCACGATACCACGCCCGAGCACATCGACTTCACGGTAAAGACCCGCAAGGAATGGGAGGAACTGATCAAGCCAAGGCTCACCCCCGATCGCCGGAGGATCAATTTTGAGGGTTACCGGAACGCCCGGGCGGCCGCCGCCAGGGCCGATCGATTCTTCATGTGGGAAGGTGTCAACGTGTTTGAGCTGATGCACCCGGTCTGCGGCCACGAGTACATGCTGATGGGCATGATCGAGGACCCGGAGTGGGTGCGCGATATGATCGACACCTACGCCAACCTGACGATAGAGATGCAGAAGATGCTCTTCGCTGAGGAAGGCTGGCCGGACGGCATCTGGTACTACGAGGACATGGGCTTCAAGGAGCGTCCCTTCCTTTCGCCGGACATGTACCGCCAGCTGGTCCAGCCGGCGCACAAGCGGACGATCGACTTTGCCCACGAGAATGGCATGCCGGTGGTGATGCATTCCTGCGGCTTCATCGAGCCGCTCCTGCCGGGCATGGTGGAAGCGGGCATCGACTGTCTGCAGGTGATCGAGGTAAAGGCCGGCATGGACCTGCTGCGCATCTACGAGAACTTCGGCGATCGCCTCTCACTGATGGGTGGCATCGACGTCCGCAAGCTCTACTCCAACGACAGGAAGCAGATCGACGAGGAACTCGAAACGAAGATCCCGGTCGTCAAGCAGAACTACGGCTTCGTCCTCCACTCCGACCACTCAATCCCGGCAACGGTGAACTACGAAACCTACCAATACTTCATCAAGCGAGGATTGGAGCTGGGAATGTATTGAGGGAAAAGCAGAAAGTAGAAAGCAGGAATAGACGTCCTGGCCAGCCACGGCGGGCGCATGGCTTTGTGCTTTCATCATTTCTGCTTCCTTTCACTTTTCCTGGCTCAGGGGGTCTTCCGGGTATCGCTCCTTCAGCAGCTTGCGAAGGGAGTTGCTCTTTGCCTTGTCGGTTTTTTCCAGCAGGCGGCTGGCCAGGTGCAGCAGGCGGGGGGAATAGGCGGATTCTCGGTTGGCGTTGGCGTATGCCTCCGCGACCCTGGCCGCCACTTCCGGCAGCCCCTGAAGCTCGATCAGGCGCACGCGCATCAGCGCTGCGTTGCCATCGAGAAAGTCGGCTGGGAATGAGGACATCCACTTCTCCCAGGCATCCTCGCCGGCCAGGAAGTCCTTCTCCTCAATGTAGAACTCCGTGGTTCGCGCCATCGCCCCGGACAGGGCGGCCGCCCGCTCGCCGGGTCCGCCGGAAGACATGCCTGTGAGCAGGTCGCGCGCCTGGTCAAATCGACCGCTCAGCAGCAGCGCCTGCCCATGAACGCGCTTTGCCGTGATGTCCTTCGCGGCAAACGGGGCTATCGCCTTCTCGGCTGCCTTAAAGTCTCCCACCGCGTACATGAGCGTGTTGGCCAGTTGGATCGCCGCCCATGGCTGGAGACTGCTGTCGGCCGGGACGGCCGCGAACACCTCGCGCATGCGGGCATGCTGCTTGCGCTTCATGAGATCTTCGCGCAGCTCCATAAGCGACGAATGGACCATATCACGGCGGGGATGGTTCTTTGCCTTTGCCAGTGCGATGGCTGCCTGATGTGCCCTGTCGATATCACCGGCGCGCATGTGGAGTTGCACCGCCCTTGCCAGTGACTCGGGCGTCAGCGTGTCCAGCTTATAGCTGGCCGCCATCTTCGCATGCAGGCCAAGCTCGTCGGTGGGCGGATTGCTGGCCCGCTCGTAGTCGCGATCGACATGAAGGCGAAACTTCTGCGTGTCGGTATTCGAGCCGAGCTTTGCCGTGACCGTGACCTGGTAGATGCCCGGGGTCAGGAATACATGCTCCACCTGCGGGCGGTTGGCGGTCTGGCCATCGCCGAAGTCCCAGTTCACCTGCATACGGTCGGCCCGCAGCGAGGTTGCCACATCGAATCGATAGCGATGCGAGTACTCGTTCGCGAAGAACGCCTCGCCCAGGTAGCTGCAGGTCATGTCGGCGGTCAGCGGCTTGTCGCGCTGCTCCAGCGGGCCAGCCGACGCGTGCAACACCATCCCGAAAAACTCGCGGCCGATGATGTCGAACTTGTCCATGTCCGGCCGCTTCCACGCTATCGCGAAGATGTATTCGCCGCCTCCGTCAGCATGGAGAAACTCAAAGTCATGCCAGCCCCGCGTGAGGGCTATGCGATCCTGGAAGCGCGTGTCAGAAACGGCCGTGCGGCAGTAGACCAGAAGCTTTCCATCGATGAACAGTGCCCCGCGGTCATTGGCGGCCACCGCAAAGACATACGGGCCGTCGATGGGGGCAAACAGTTTCCCGCTCAGCCGTGTCATGGTCGCCCCGCGGTAGCCGATGAGATTGTTGCCCAGGTATGGTCGGCCGATCACCCGGCGCGACATGACCCGCTGCTCGCGCGGGTACATGTCCTGCAGTTCCCGGCCGGACGATGGCAGCTTCCCGGTTGGCTTGATCTCCATCAGCAGCCCGCCCCGACCAAGATTCTCAGTCGGGCGATTGGCCGCCGGCTTCTCCCCACCGAAGTAGACGAAGTAGTCAGCCACGCCCTTCTGCGGCAGGAAGGCAAGATCGACCTGGTCGCCGGGACCCACGAAAATGACGCGATAGTCAACCGGCTTGCCCTGCGCTGTGGTGACGTGAATGTCGTCGGTCTTCTCGCTGCGCGGATGAGGCACAAGGAACTTGACGTTGGCGATCTCCTCGCCGCTGATCTTCGACGGATCGATGTCTATCCTGATGGGCCGGCGGAAGGGGCTGTTCGCATCGTGCCATACTGCCAGCGCGCCCTCCGACAACATCAGAAGAAGCGCCAGGCATACCACGATCCGCTGCCACGGAATCCCGCAAATTCGTTCGAATTGCTGTGCCATCGCTCCTCATTATTACCCCCGGGGCGCAGGAGTGTTACATTGAACTTACCATGACAGCACAAGCAGTTCTTACCAGGCCCGAAGCGGTCCTGTTCGACATGGATGGCACGCTGACGGTGCCAACGTTTGATTTCCCGGCAGTTCGCCGGGCGATGGGGCTTCCTGAAGGCGCCCCGATACTTGAGTACATGGACAAGATGAACCCCACCGAGCGCGAGGCGGCCGAGGCCATCCTCCGCAGGTTTGAGGATGAGGTCGCCGAGAAGGCGCCCCTGGCCCCCGGGTGCGAGAATCTGCTGGACATGCTTATCGAGCGTGGCATCAAGCTGGCCATGATCACCCGCAATCGTCGCGACAGCGTCAACACCTTCCTAAAGAGGCACCCGCTGCCGATCAGGGTATGCATTACTCGCGAGGATGCCCCGCACAAACCCGATCCCACACCGCTGTTGATGGCCTGCGAGAAACTGGGGGTAACAGCGAAAAACTGCTGGATGGTCGGCGATGGCGAGTTTGACGTGCTGGCCGGGATCAATGCCGGGATGAAGACCATCTGGCTGCGCCATGGCCGAACCCGAGGATTCTCCGCCGTGCCGTGGCTGGAGGTGGAGGACCTGCGTGAACTGAACGACCTTGCCGTGACGATGCGCTAAAGCTTGCGTCCCGGCCACGAAGCAATACAACGGGCGACATGCACGAACTGTCGATCGCGACAGCCCTGTTCGACCAGGTGCGCCGGCACACCCCCGCGGGGGCCCGGGTGCTGCGCGCCAGGGTCCTGATCGGGCCGATGCAGGGAATCGAGCCGGAGTCGCTCAAGTTCGGCTGGCAGGCGGTCTGGAGCGAGTCTGGCAGCGAAGCGCCTGAACTGGTGCTGGACCTGCCCGGATGGAAACTTAACTGTCGCGACTGCGGGCGGGAGTGGGAAAGCCCGGAACTGTATGCCCAGTGCACCTGCGGCTCGGCCACGGCAGAAGCTGTCGGCGGTGCGGAGCTACAGTTGATCAGCATCGATGTGACCGATACTGCCGAGCAAGGCGGCGGAGAAGACCAATGACTCGTGAAGTGATGGTCGTCGAGAACGTGCTGCGGGTGAATGATGAACTCGCCAGGCTTTTACGAGAAAAACTCACTGGCAGGCGAATCTTCACCGTCAATCTCATCGGCGCCCCCGGCTGCGGCAAAACCGCCCTGCTGGAGAAAACGCTGGAAATGCTGGCCGGCGAGATGAAACTGGCGGTGATGGTCGGCGATCTCACCACCGCCCGCGATGCCCAGCGGATGAGCCAGTGGTGCCCGCAGGTGGTGCAGATAAACACAGGCAAGAGCTGCCACCTGGAGGCCAATCACGTACTGCAGGCACTGGAAAAGATCGACCTGGGGAACGTGGACCTGCTGTTCATCGAGAATGTCGGCAATCTCATCTGCCCGGTCGGCTTTGACCTGGGACAGGACGTGAAGGTCGGCATGTTCAGCGTGGCCGAGGGTGATGACAAGCCGGCCAAGCATCCGTACATCGTCGCCGAGGCCTCGGCCCTTATCCTCAATAAAGTGGATCTGCTGCCCTACGTACCATTCCGCAAGGAAGTGTTCGACCAGGACATCAGGCGGCTTAACAATCACGCGCCGGTGTTGGAGTTGTCGGTGACCAGCGGGGCCGGGCTGGACGCATGGCTTGACTGGCTGCGGGATGGGCTCAGGAAAAAACGCGCATGACCGCCCTCTCACACACTACCGGATATGCCATAGTTGCGCTCAGCTACGTCGGCTGCAGTGAAAAGCCCTGGGTGCAGGCAAGAGAGATCGCAGAGCGCACCGGCATCCCCCGTCCCTATCTGTCGAAGATTCTTCACGCACTTGGCCGGGCTGGCCTGATCCACACCAAGCGAGGCAACGGCGGCGGCGTGGCGCTGGCGCGCCCGGCCGGCAGGATGACGCTGCTGGATGTCGCCCGCGCCGTTGAGCCGATGGCAGAGCGGCCTCGCTGCGTATTGGGCATGACCACCTGTAGCGACGATAAACCCTGTCCGATGCATGACTTCTGGCGGGAGATCCGCAAACAGATCCAGCAGCAGCTCGCCGTGACAACACTGGCGCAGGCGGCGCAGTATCAAAGCTCGATGGGATTCAAGACGGCCAGCATCGAGGAGCTGATCCGCGAGCTGCCGCCAGGAAAGTTTTACCGCAGCAAGCCGACCAACCGGTTCATGCGCAAGTTCGGCACACGCAAACAGACGAGGCAAGGGGTATGAAGCTCACCTGGATTGCAGTTCCCACGCTCCTGGTGCCAGTGCTGGCATTCTCACAGGCGCCGGCCGCTGATTCCCCCACTACTGCCCGGGTCGAGCAGGAGAAGGAACAATCGATCCAGTTCCTGCGCCTGGTGAATGATGAGCAAAACGGAGCGCGCCTGGAGGCGGCGGAGGTCACCTATCGCAATCCCGATGGCGTCACGCTGCGACTGGTGGCAGCCGTCCATATTGCCGAGAAATCCTACTACGACGCCATTGCCGCCAACTTCGAGAACGACGACGCAGTGCTCTACGAGATGATCAAGGAGCACGGCGCCCCCATGCCCGCGCCTGGCGCTCCCAATGATCACAGTGTTGCAAAACTGCAGAAGTTCCTGCGCGACAAGCTGGACCTTACCTATCAGCTTGACGCCATCGACTACCGCAAGGCCAACTTCGTCCACGCCGATCTCGACCTACACACGTTCATGCGCCTCCAGGAAGAGCGTGGCGAATCGATGGCGACCATACTGCTCAATTCCATGTCGGCTGCCATGGCAGGCAAGGGCGCCGGGCCGGCCGGCAC
The DNA here is from genome assembly GCA_029777755.1 of Planctomycetota bacterium. Lineage (GTDB taxonomy): Bacteria > Planctomycetota > Phycisphaerae > Tepidisphaerales > Tepidisphaeraceae > CAIQIQ01. Next base: position 3,869 of record JAKORQ010000545.1, on the reverse strand, counting down.
CGGGGATCCCGCGACAGACCTCATCTGGCTGATCGCCTCACCCGACCCGGAGCGGCAGATGAAACTGTCACTGGCGCGGCAGATGCAGGATATTGAGGCACTGGCCATGGGGCTGGATGGACCCAACGGATCGGTCATCCTCTCCGAGCGCAACAAGAAGGCGATCTCAGTGCTGCAGGAGCAGATGAAGCTGGGGCACAGGAAGATCTCGATCTTTTACGGTGCGGCCCACATGCCTGACCTGGCGCGGCGCGTGGAAGAATTGTCGTTCACCCCCGTCTCCACGCAATGGCACACCGCATGGGACGTGACCATCCGCAAGGATCGTCCATCGATGCTGCAACGCTGGTTTGGCGCGGGTAAGCCAGCCGAGAGCTCCGCGAACAAGTAGGAGCGGAAAGCTAAACCTTCTCCACCCGATCAAACCAGAAACCTATCGCGGCATCGCGATCCACATCCCATGCGACCCGATGCGGGCCGTTCTTGTCCTCGCGGAAGATGGTATAGCCGTAAGTCTCGCCGCCACGCAGCTCGACACTGACATGCCCCTGCTTCCACGTGCACAGCTCCGGGCGAATCATGGTGGCGATCGCCATGGGGTCGAACAGGTGTGGCATGGCGCTGGCGGCATTCTCGCCATGGGTTTTCTGCCAGGCCGCGATCGCCATTGACAGGCGCTTCGCCAGTGGCCGATCGGACCCCGCCAGGCGCGCCACCTCCGCGGGAACGAATGTCGCCTGCATGCCTATCTCGAACGGGATCACGTCCATCGGGATCCCGCTGGAGAAGACAATGTGCGCCGCCTCGGGGTCACAGCGGATGTTCCACTCCGCCATCGGGCGGCGGAACTCGCCGGCCATGCATACGATCCGCGGGATGCGCCTGGTCACGCGCCAATCCTTCACGATGGCGGCCGCCAGGTTGGTCATCGCCCCGATGGTCACCGGCACGACATCCCCCTTGAGCTCATCCAGCAGAAAGTCAATGCCATGCCGGCCGTCGCAGGGAGGAAGCTCGCTCTCCGGCAGGCATGTTGAATCCTGGTTCGGCAGCCTTTCCTCAAGGTAATCGCGGATATTGTGCACGGGACGGGAGGCCATCGATCCGCCACAGCCGGCCGCCACCGGGATCCGGGCAAATCGCTCCCCCGCCACCTTGAGGATGGTGCGCGCCTGCCGCGCCCGGGCGACGACATTACCGAATACCGTGGTGATGCCAACCAGTTCCAGTTCGCGACAACCCAGGATCAGCCCCAGCGCCAGGGCATCATCGATGTCATCGCCGATATCGGTGTCGAGAATGATCTTGGCAGCCATGGTCGTGGTGGGGAAACGGTCTACTTTCTCTCGCCCTCATCGGCCCGGACAAACTCTGTCTCACCAAGCCAGGCATCCTCGCTGTTCCACAGCTCGGCGATCTTCTCCTGCAGCTGTGCCGTGGAGGCGATGACCAGCTCATTCTCCCCTGCGCCAGCCTTCTGGGCATCTCCAAGGTCCTTGGGCGCCTTCACCTTGAGCGTCGGCTCCATCTGCGTGATCACCACGAACGTGTACGGGCAAACCAGGACGCTTGCCTGCATGGCCGACTTGCTCTCGCGCACGTACGGGCGAAGTTCCGCGATCGTCAGCCCCCTCACCTTTCCCACGCGCATCGAGTACTCGGCGACGCTCCCATTACCGTCGGCGAAGCGCACCGAGAACTGCTTGCCATCTGGCTTGATCTCCACATGGAGCTTGTCATCTCCCTCCCCGATCACCCACTTGCCGGCCAGTTGCGGATACTCCCCCACCTGCTCATCCAGTAGCACCGGGTTTATCGTTCGCACACACCCGCCGACCAGTAGCAGACACATAAGCCAGGCAATGATTCTCATGCTTTATCTCCTTAAGTCCCGGTGAGTCAGATTACCGCAATGCAACCCAACGGGCAAAAGCAGCCGATTCCGCTATAATCCGCCACGACATGCGTATTTACATAATTCGTCACGCTGAACCGGACTACTCGATAGACAGTTTGACTCCCAAAGGGCACCAGGAAGCGGCCGCACTGGCCAAGCGCATGGTTCAGGTTGCGCCCACGCACCTGTATTGCTCGCCGGTGCAGCGGGCAAGGCACACCTGCGAATACACAGAAAAAGCACTGGGGCGCCAAGCAGCCATCGAGCATTGGACGGCCGAGCTGCACGAATGCCGCGAGGAACACCGCGAACTTGGTCCCATGATGGTCTGGGACTATCCCGGTGAGAAGATCCGTGAATGCTACCCCATGCCCACAAGGGATGACTGGCACCTGCGGGAAGGCTTCACCAACCCGATCTTCCGCGAGAAGCATGAATTTGTGGCAAGAAGCTCCGATGAGTTTCTCGCCCGGCATGGATATGTGCGCGAGAATGGCCGATATCGCATCGTGAACGGGAATCGCGACCGTATCGCTGTCTTCTGCCACGGCGGATTTGGGCTGTGGTGGCTCTCTCACCTGCTGGAGATTCCGCTGCCGCTGATGTTCGCGGGATTCTTCATGCCGCCCAGTTCCGTCACCACGGTGCTGATGGACGAGCGCAGCCGAACCTGGGCGACGCCCCGATGTCTTGGCGTTGGTGACATCTCTCACCTGTACGCCACGGGGTTGCCGATGTCCAACAGCGGTATCAAGGCCAACTGCGAGTAAGGGAAGCTTACTCTTACGGGATGCGAAGGCTCACAAGGATCACGCCGATGAGGATCAGTGTGATCCCGGCCCATTTGCGCTTGCCCACGCGCTCCTTGAGCAGCAGGAACGACAGCAGCGCCACGAAGACGAACGAAACGCTGCCGGCCGGGAAGGCTATCGACAGCGGCAGCTTGGTCAGGGCGATCGTCCAGATCCCGGCCTCCACGAGGAAGCAGCTCACACCCGTCACCATCCAGTGATTCTGCAGTGAACCGCGGATCACCCCGAGCAGATCGGCGCCATGCCGGCTGTTATTGGCCGACAGCTTGAAGCAGATTTGTCCCAGGGCCTCGAGGAAAACGGCCACCGCCACCAGCAGCAGTCCAAGGGTGTAGTTACTCATGGACGGTTCTCCCCGGCGCTAACCAACTGCCGCGCGCTCTCACCCTTGCGCGAGTTGTGAGGTGCGCTGCTGATGAGAAAGACTCCCAGCAGGATCAGGCCCGTCCCCAGCAGCCGGTGCGGCGGCAGGCTCTCCCCGAAGAACAGCCACGCCCCCACCCCTACCACCACGTAGGTTCCCGCGGTGATCGGCTGGGCAAACGACAGGTCCGCGTACTTCAGCACCCGCATCCAGTTGAAAAACTGCCACACGTACAGAGCCAACGCGATCCAGAACATTGGCTCCATCAAGGTCAGCTTCAGCGTTGCCAGGGGAGTCGAGCCGGACGGGACACTGGTGGTGGCCTGTTTCCAGCAGAGCTGGGAAGCGGAGCAAAGGAGAATCGCCAGCAGCAGACCGACGATAACATGGCGGCGTGCGCGTGGATCCTCGGTCAGCTGTTGCTCCATGCTTTCCTTCCAGCCGGCGGGATTCCTTAGGGAGTAACGATAGTCTTGCCGGAAACCGTGATCTGCACGGGCGGCTGCGGCTTGGGCTCGTAGTTCGGCTCAATCGCGATGTTGAGCGGCCGACGGTTCCCCTTGGGCAGGCCGTGGGCATCGATCACCCGCTGGATCGCCATGACGCCTTCCAGCAGGGTCTCCGGGCGTGGCGGACAGCCGGGCACATACACATCCACGGGCATGAACTGGTCGATGCCCTGTATGGTGGCGTACGCATCGAAAACACCGCCGGTGCTGGCACACGCGCCCATGCTGATGACCCATTTGGGCTCGTTCATCTGCTGCCAGATGTGCTGCAGAACCGGCATTTCCTT
>JAKORQ010000544.1 GCA_029777755.1 Planctomycetota bacterium | reverse complement strand
CGCGCCATGGGGCAGGAGCTTGCCCTGGAGGGCGTGCTGGCAGGCAAAGTGCAGGTGTCGTCATCCGAGCCCGGGCAGGTGGCGGCTAAAGGGGAGTTCGCCGCCAGCAACGTCGTTGCGAAACTACAGGATGATCAGTTCCGTACTCAGGTCTTGCGCATTCCTATCGACGCGGAAGTATCCGCCGGCGATGCGCCAGCATTGGTGGTGCGCCAGCTTGGCCTGACCATCGACCAGGGGCAGATCGCCATTACCGCTGATGTGCCTCTTGTGGCGGTGGAGGATCTTCAGAACAATCGTCCGATCTCTCGGCCGGGGAAGGCCATGCTGGTGGCAGAGTTGCATGACCTGCCGGGACTGATGAACGCACTTGGCGGAAGCATCGGCCTGCAGGAGGGGGTGGAGGTAACCGGCGGCCAGTTCCAGGCACAAGTGAATGTCGAGCTGAACGAGTCTGGCATTGCTGTTCACGTGCCGGTTGATCTGCGGGGATTGGCGGCGACGACCAGTGACGGCAAGCAGATCGGGCCGCTGCAGCCGCTGGAGCTGGAGGCATCAGCGAGGATTCCGACACTGGATGCTTCGCTGGCGGAGATCTGTGATGTCCTGGTCAACGTGCGCAGCTCATTCATGAGCCTCAATGCCGCTGGATCGACACTGGCGAGGACCACGGCCGAGGGGCAGGCTGACCTTGCGCGATTGCGTGATGAGTTTGGGGCGTTCGTCGATCTCTCTGCTCTGCGTGGTGGTAAGGTGACGCTTAACCTGGCGAACAATGCCGGCAGCGCCGAGTATCTCGATTCTCGCTTCCGTCTCCAGGTCAGCCAGTTCGGCTATGACTTGCCGCCCAACGACGCAACGCCAGCAAGGCGTATCGAGGATGGATCTGTGCTTGTCACCGGGCAGTCACACTATGAGCAGGGAAAACTGACCCTGCCTGAGCCTCTGAAGGTGGAAGCCGGCGCAAAGCTGCTGGAACTGGCCGATGGTGGACGATGGACGACGATACTGGATGAATCGTTACAGCTACTGCTGAACGGGTCGGCCAGCTTCAGCGAGCAACCGACGGTATTGAGTATCTCTCAACTGGAGGTAAACGCGGGCAAATCCGCGCAGCTAGTTAAAGTCTCCAGCCGACAAGGCGAGACGCTGAACGTGCTTCTCGATGGAAAACGCGGTGTTGCCACGCAGGCAAACCTGCAGGTGAATGCCGACTTGGCCGCGATCCACGCGCTGGCCAACCGGATCAGCAAGCCTGCTTCAGATGCAGTGATACAGCGGGGAACGTTCGATGGCGTGCTGACGTTGACCGTCGCAGAGAACGGCGACATGCAGATCAAGCTCGCTCATGGCAAGTCTGAGATTGTCTACGGATCGCCGGGAGACGCTGCGCCATACGTCGATCAGTTCGTCGTGAACCTGGCGCTGGGCATGGCCGGCGATGATTCCCGTGTGGACATTACGGCGGATGTGACAAGCCGGCTGCTGAAGCTCGCGCTGGAGGCGGCCGCCGGGCTCAATCCCCAGGAGCAGGGAATTGCCCGGGTGAAGGAACTGCGCATCGTCCGGCTCGATGCCCAGAACGACTATGCCCAAGTCAGGCTGGCCAGCCCACTGGTCATCAGCGATGTACCGGCGCTGGTCAACATGGCAGGAGGCAGCCAGATCCCCGAGGGCACTGATATCGGCGGGGACCTGATACTTGAGGCAGATCTCGGGAAGCTGATGGCCGCCGGTACGACACAGCCAAGCGCGACGAAGATCAGCGGCCAGCTCACCTCGCGACAGACGATCTCGCTGCGTGGCCGGGATGTTCGAGCTGACCTGAGCGCGCAGATTGCAGACCTGATCGTTGTCCAGGATGGCAACACGGTTGTGGAGGATCCGCGGATCGAACTGTCCGGGATCGTTCGCCTGATGCCTGACCAGAATGCGATCCAGCTCAACCGCTTTGCCCTCACTTCTTCCACAGGGATGCTTTCGGCCACGGCGCAGGTGCGGATCGACGATCTGCTCAAGTCAAACCAGATTTCCCGTGGAGAGATTGAGATCAAGCCAGACTGGCCGAAGCTCTGGCCCGTGATCTACGCCATGCTTCCGCCGGAGCGTCAGCAGAAGGTGGGGGAGATGGAGATTTCCGGCAGCGGGCCAATCGCCATCAACCTTGGCGGGTGCTATCCGCTGGAGGAGCCCTACGAGTCGGCCGTTCGCAAGGTAGTGGCCTGGGGCAGCGTTCCCTTGGAGCAGGTGAACTGGAAGACCTATGGCATCATCGCCTCCGGTGTGATTCCCTTCCGTCTCGAGTCAGGCAGTGTTTACTTCATCGAGGGAACGCTCGCGCAAGCACGCCGCGCGCAGCCGCTGATAGTAAATAGTGGTACTGTCGATCTCTCCACCGCGCGCATCGATATCACCGGCGAGATCCCGCGCTTGAATATCCCTGACAATACTCCGCTGGCCTCGAAGGTGCAGCTTAACAATGTGCTTGTGGCATCGCTGGGCAAATTCGCCAATCCGCTGTTCATAGATCCCCAGAATGCCTCGGGAGAAGTGGGCCTGGCGGTGATCTACTGCCGCGATCTGCCGCTTACTACCGCCATCTACGAGCCTGATGCCGGCGGCGAGGCCCAGGTGAGAATTGACCTGCGCAACCTCAACCTGGCCAGTAAAGGCGCCGACTACTTCCTCAAGGTGCTCTCGATCGAGCCGGGCGAGGGAGAAGACAAGGTGGTCGGGCAGATCGACAATGGCATCGTCACTATCGCCGGCGGCCAGGTGGCACACCAGATGAGCCTGCGGCTGGGGGATCGCGCATTCAGCTTCGATGGGCTGTTGCGCATGGAGGACATGACCTACAGCGCCCTGAATGCGGGCGTGCCACGTAGCGTGGTGAGTGTCATGTTGGATAAGTGGTTCGGCGTGGAGAAGGCGGAGCAGTACCTGCCCGAGCAGGTCAGCTTGCGCTTCACTGGCCCGGCCAATGCCCTCAAGCTGGATACCGGAGCGGTGGACAAGCTGGTGTCCGAGCTGGTCAAGCAGCGGGCAGCGTCGGCGATCG
>JAKORQ010000543.1 GCA_029777755.1 Planctomycetota bacterium | reverse complement strand
GTCATGGCGATGATCGGTACCGTTCTGGCATCCGTCTTATTGCAGTGGCGGATATTGACCGTGGCCTGCAGGCCGTCCATCAGCGGCATGCGGATATCCATGAGAATCGCGTCGTAGTATCCGGCCGGGTTCTTCAGGAACAGCTCCATCGCCCGGAGCCCGTTGGTCACCGTCTCCACGGCAAGGTGCTTTTCCTCCAGCAGGGTTCTGGCGATCTCGGAGTTGATCTGGTTGTCCTCCGCCACAAGCACCCGGCGGCCGGTAAAGTCAAACGACCTCGGTTTCTGCTCCCGCGGCGTCTCCTGCCCCCGCGCGCGCTGGAAGGCGGAGATCAGCGAGCTCTTCAGCAGCGGCTTGGAAATCAGCAGATTCGCGCCGGCGGCCTTTGCCTCCAGCTCGATGGACTCCCAGTCGTAGGCGGTGATGATGATGATTGTCACATCCGGCCCGACAATGCGCCGGATCTGCCTTGTGGTCTCTATGCCGTCCATATCCGGCATTTTCCAGTCGATCAGGATAAAATCATAATGCGCGGATTTGGCGTGGTTGGCGCGGACGCGGCTGATCGCCTCAAGGCCGGAGGTGACCCACTCGCCGATCATGCCGATGTCCTGCAGGGTCTTCTGCGCCTGCTCGCAGACGATCAGGTCGTCGTCCACAATCAGCGCAGACATCTTCTCCAGATGCAGATTGAGCTTGGGCCGCACGATTGCACTGGCGTCGATGGTGAGCGGCACGTCCACCGTGAACTCGCTGCCGATGCCGACGATGCTGCGCACGCGGATGCTGCCGCCCATCAGGTTGACCAGATTCTTGGTGATGGCAAGGCCGAGGCCGGTGCCGCCGAAGACCGTGGTCGTGGTGGTGTCCTCCTGCTCAAACGGCGAGAAGATCTTTTCCAGATGATCCTCCTGAATGCCGATGCCGGTGTCGTTTACCGTGAAGCGCACCACCGACCGGTCGCCTTTCTCGGACACGGGCCGGATATCCAGCGTGACCCTGCCCGCCTTGGTGACTTTGACCGCGGTCCCCAGGATGTTGAGCAGCACCTGCTGCAGCTTCATGACGTCGCCGACGTAGGTCTCCGCGATCTCGTCCGAGACGGTGCATTCATAGTCCAGCCCCTTGCTCTTCGTCTGGTTGTAGATCATCGTGTTGATGCCGGCGATCAGATCGGC
>JAKORQ010000542.1 GCA_029777755.1 Planctomycetota bacterium | reverse complement strand
GCAGCCAGCTCGTTTTCGACCTTGTGCAGTTCATAGGCGAAGGGAACGTCAAAGAGGCCCTCACGCTGCTCAACAGGATCATCTTCCAGGGGTTGTCGATCGACACCCTGCTGGCCTCGACGATCGACCACCTGCGAAATCTGCTGGTGGTGCGGACCTGCGGTCTGCAGAGTGAGCTGGTTGAGGCGTACGGCATATCGCCGCAGGAACTGGAACAGCAGGCCAGGCGTTTCGACCCGGTCATGCTCACACAGGACATCGTGATCCTCGAGGAGCTGAGGAGAACCGCCCGGCAGTCGCAGGCCGCTCGTGCCCTGCTGGACGCCACGGTCGTACGATTGGCGTTGGCCGATCAGTTCACGCCGATTGCCCAATTGATGGATCAAAACGTAGCCACCGATGCGGTGGCAAAAAAAAAAGCCTGACACTCCAACCCCGCCTCCGGTAGTCCAGGCCACACAGGCATTGCCCGCCCCGAGAAGCGCTCCGCCGGCGACTCCGCAGCCTACCGCCGCCGCTCCTGCCACGCCCTCTACCACGGATACTGTCGGAGATGATCTGGACGATGGCGACGCCCTGCCGGCCGTGGGCAAGGTCTGGGAGGATGGTCCCAAGCGATCGCTTGGTGAGATTCTCGCTGAGGCCGCCCGCAAACGTGAGGCGGCCGCCGGACCGCAGGTTCAGCCGACGGAACGCCGCCCGGCGGCGTTGCCCGGCGACCTCGCCAGCATCTGGCCGGCCACCTTGCAGCAGGTACAGGATGAGATCGGCCCGGCCGTACACGTTCCCCTGGCATCGGGTGTTCCCTCGCGCGACGGTGACACAGTGACCGTTCGATTCGCCGGGGCGTTTGCGGGGATGGCAAGCTATCTGCAAAAGCATCGCGACGATATTCAGCGCATACTCTCATCGGTGGCAGGCGAGGCGCTACAGCTTCGACTTGAGGCGGTTGAATCAGCGCGTGCGCCAGCCCCCGCCACGGGAGCCGCGCCGGGCAACCGCACAGACTACCGTCGCCAGCAGGCGGATCGGCCAATGCCGGCCCCGCCGGTGCGCGAGACTGGAATGGCATTGACTCCCGAACTGCGAGCGCAACTGGAGAAGGATCCATTGATCCGCGCCGTGATGGAGCAGTTCGATGGAAATATCGTCAAGGTTGAAGAATAAGAAAGCAGGATCTGATGTTTGACTCGCTCAAGAACCTCGGCCAGCTCACGCAACTCATGGGCAAGGCCCAGAAGCTCCAGGAGGAGATGAAGAAGCTGCAAAGCCAGCTCGCCACGCGTCGCGTTACTGGCGACGCAGGCGGAGGGCGCGTCGTCGCCACCGTGAGCGGCCGACTGGAACTCATTGAGATTCGCATCGACCGCGAGCGTACAGACGTCGATAATGTCGAGATGCTTCAGGACCTGATCACGGCGGCCGTTCGCTCTGCACAGTACAAGGCGGCGGTCATGGTCCAGGAGGAGATGAAGCGACTGTCCGACGAACTGGGCATCCCCCCGGAGATGCTGCCGCAGGCCTGAAGCAGCGTGGCGTGCGCGGGGTATATAGTTGCTCATGTCGCAGCTCCATCTCGCCATCGAGACATTCGCCCGGGGATTTGCCTTTACCAGGAGCTTTACGCACGAATGCCGGGCAGAGCGGGTCGGCCCGCTCTGGGTGGTTCGAGATGCGCCGCGCAAACAAGGCAGCTATCGGGTGGAAGAGTGGATCTCCAGCGGCATACCGCCAGCGGAGACTGACCGCATCGCCCGCGAAAACACTCGCGGGCGCTATGCGATCTGCGCCATCCACGCCTCGGATGAACCAGACACCCCACTGCGCAGTGATTACAAGTCACTGGGCTATCGCCTGAGGACCACCGAGCCACTGATGGTGCATGACCTGGATCAGGTTCCGCAGGTCCAGTCGCCGGCGCACATCGTGCGCGTGATGACCGGGGAGCTGGCCAGCCAACTTGCCAAGATCGCCGGGGCGCGGCAGATCCTCCCCGAGCACTTAAGCCCCCAGGCGCCTCTGCGCCAGTACGTGGCGCTCATTGACGGAGCGCTGGTCGGCTATGTGCGCAGCATACGGGTGGGCAATGCCACGTGGTGCTCGAACATGTTCGTGCTGCCGGCATTCCGCAGGCGCGGAATTGCCCGGGCAATGCTTTGCCGCATGCTGCGCGATGACAAGGCCGAGGGTGCTGTCGCGGCCGTTCTCACTGCCACCCACACCGGCGTCAAGCTGTACCCGCTGGTGGGATATCGCCACGTGGGCACACTACTGCTGTTCTCGCCAGTGAGACGACAGGCCGCCGGGCACCGACCGATCACTGCGCCGGAGTCGTAGGCTGCTGCGGCGTGGTCGCACCGCCCGCCCCCGGGGTGGTCGTCTGCTTCGCCTTGGCGGAATCGAGCATCTGGCGCAGTTGCGTCACGCGAGGTTGCAGCGACTGCGGCAAAGTGCTCTTGTTCTTCTCGATACCATCAAGGGCTTTCTCGGCCAGGTCCAGCTTGTTCTCCTTGATGTAGGTAGCCACCTGGTCCACCTGTGAGGACACCGCCCCCTCTGCCGCGCCGGCCGCCTGGCCGGCCGCTTCCCTGGCCTGCCCGGTAGCGCCGGACATGAGGTCGGACGCACGATCGCCTGCCGAAGGCGCTGATGGAGTCGCCGGCTGCATTTCACCGGCCGCCGGGGTGGCCGGAGGTGTGGTGTCACTTTCGGTATCGCAACCAATCACCAAAGCGGAAAATGCGACGGACGCGGACGCAAGAATGAGTCTTTTCATGATCTCCTCCCCTATTGCTTCAGGATGCTAAGCAGGCAGGCTCGCCCGCTGCAACCGAGCTCTTTCGGACACGATCATGGAATGTGCTTGCGCTCGGCGACGCGCTTGATCCGCAGATCATTGAGCCGCTCTTCCACGCCCACCGGATACTCGTGCGGATTGAGGAAGCGGCGATGCCCGGGATGCAGCGAAGCAAGCTGCCGCCGCGTGCGCTGCTGGATCTGCTGGAGCGTGGGCAACTGGTAAACGCACTTGCCCTGCCGCATGACAGGCACGAGCAGATCCTCATGGCGCGCATCGGACGGAAAGCGGCGGAATCGCGCAGGATCGGCCGGGTCGACCATGCGCACCCCAGGAGCCGGAGGGCCGATGGAACTTACCTCGTAGATCATGTCACCCAGGAACAGCCCATCCTCTCCGATGAACCGTCTAACCTGCAGAATGCCGGGAATGGTGGACTTGGCCGTCTGGTCCGAGATCTTCATCTTCAGGTCCCACGGTTCCGATGGGTCTGCCCGGATCGCACCCAGCTTGTACACGCCGCCGAGCGCCGGCTGATCGAATGCCGTCACCAGGCGCGTGCCGACACCCCACACGGCAATCTTCGCGCCCTGCTGCTTCAGGCTCTCGATCACATGCTCGTCCAGTTCATTGCTTGCGAAGATGGCAACGTCCTTAAAGCCCGCTTCATCCAGCATCCTGCGCGCCTCGATGCTCAGGTACGCCAGGTCGCCGGAGTCCAGACGAATACCGATCATGCGATGCCCCTGCTCTTTCAGAGTCAGCCCTGCGCGAATGGCATTGCTAACCCCGTCCAGCGTATCGTAGGTATCAACGAGGAACACGCAGTTGTTCGGCATTGCCTGGGCGTACTGGCCGAATGCCTCCATCTCGTCGGCGAAGCTCATCACCCAACTGTGGGCGTGCGTCCCCTTCACAGGGATCCCCAGCAGTTGGCCCGCCAGCACATTGCTCGTTGCCGCACAACCACCGACGTACGCCGCCCGCGCAGCGCTGATTCCTCCATCTATTCCCTGCGCCCGCCGCATGCCAAACTCCAGGACCGGGTCATCGCCAGCGGCCGAGCAGACCCGCGCGGCCTTCGTCGCGATCAGCGTCTGGAAGTTGATGAGCGTCAGCAGCGCCGTCTCCACGAGCTGGCACTGCAGCAACGAGCCGCTCACGCGAACAAGCGGCTCGCTCGCGAATACGCATGTCCCTTCCGGGATGGCATCCACGTCACCGGCGAACTCCAGTTGCTCCAGGTAGGCGAGAAACTCGCGGCTGAAAATCGGCCTGCCGTCATTTCCCTGGAGCGTGCCCAGGTAAGCGGTATCCTCCGGCCGGAAGCGAAGGCCAGAGAGCCATTCAATCGCCTGCTCAAGCCCAGCCGCGATGGTATACGCCCCAAACGGTGGCTTGCGGAAGAACAGGTGAAACACCGCCTGCTCATCCTGTCGGCCCAGCTTCCAGTAGCCGTATGCCATGGTGATCTCGTATAGATCGGTGAGCATGGCCAGGTTGCGGCGATAGAGGCTGGCGAGCAGTCCTGACATGCCTGATGCTATGGTCGGTATGGATCGCCTTGCTGCGATGATCTACACAAAACCCTGATTCGCCGATAAAACATGCCGAATTATGACCCAGAAGAAGCGAATCCTCACCGGCGACACCCCCACGGGTAAACTCCATCTCGGCCACTACGTGGGTTCGGTCGAGAACCGCCTGGCGCTGCAGGATGAGTACGAATGCTACTTCATCATCGCCAACAAGCACGCCTTCACCACCCGCGCCGATCGTCCGGATGACATCCGCACCAGCGTGCTGGATCTGGCCACCGACTACCTGGCCTGCGGCATCGACCCCAACAAAAGTTCGATCTTCGTCCAGTCGGAAGTACCGGCCATCGACGAGCTGACATTCTTCTTCTCGATGCTGCTGCCGTTCAACCGGGTGATGCGCAACCCTACTCTCAAGGATGAGATTCGCGACAAGGGCCTGGGAGACAACTATCCCTTCGGCTTCCCGCTTTACGCGGTAGGACAGACGGCGGACATTCTCGCCTTCCGTCCCGAGTTGGTTCCCGTCGGCGAGGACCAGCTTCCTCACCTGGAGCTTACCCGCGAGGTTGCCCGACGCTTTAACCAGATGTACTGCGGCGTCGACCCGCAGACTGAGGACAAGGACTACATCAAGGCCGGCGGCATCCTACCCATCATCCAGCCTAAGCTTGGCCGCGTGCATCGCCTGGTTGGCACCGGTGGCCCCGGCCCGGACGGCAACCTGCTGAAGATGTCCAAGAGCCTGAACAACGCCATCTTCCTCTCCGATGACGCCGACACCGTGCAGAAGAAGGTGATGGGCATGTACACCGATCCCAAGCGCATCCGCGCCACCGACCCGGGCACGACCGAGAATAACCCGCTCTGGATCTTCCACGAGACCTTCAATCCCGATAAGCAGTGGGTTGAGGAGATGAAGGAGGCGTATCGCCAGGGCAAGGTGGGTGACGTCGCCTGCAAGCGCAAGCTCGTGGAAGTGCTCAATAGCCTTATCGATCCCATCCGCACACGCCGGCGCGAGTATGAGAAGCGTCCTGATGATGTGATCGACGCCCTGCGGCTCGGAACGCAAAAGGCCAACAGGATCGCCGAGGAGACGCTGGCCATGGTCAAGAAGGCCATGAAGCAGGACTACTTCTCACGCGTGCTGAGCCTGAGCTGAAGCGAAGATTGTGACATAGCCGGCTCAGCCGCACGCCTGGAACTTGTGCTAATATCGCCTTGGTGATGCTCCTGACACGCCAGGACATTCTCTTTGCGCTTGCGCAGGGGGCGATCGCGCTGGTCGCGGCGCTGCTGATGGCGGCAGCATTCACCCGGGTGCGATACAGCCTGGCCCGGCCGATCGCACTTGCCAGCCCGATCATCGCCTCTGCCATCGGCATATATCTCAGTCATGGGATCGGCTCGGCGATCGCCCTGGTGATGGCCGGGTCTGTTGGCGCCATGCTGCTGGGGATCGGATCGGCCGTGCTGATGAGCAATCAGCGCGAGCTCAATCCCCCACCGGCCGGTCCGCTTGCCACGCTGGTTCTGCCACTTGGCGTTGTACTGCTGCTGGCGGGATTCTCCGTCCACATGACGCCGGCAGGACTGGTTGGCCTGCTGATAGTGGGAATCCTTGCAGTTGACCTGGCCCGCAATCAGCCGGCCGAGGTCGATCCTGATAGCCGCAAGTCAGGCGTTATCTCCTTAGTCGTGGCGATGGTGGCAGCACTGGCGGCCGGCGGCCTGGTTGGTTTTTCCACCAGTACCCTGCTGGCGGGCCTTGGGAAAGGTTTACCGATCCTGCACGCCGACGCCATCGTAATCGCGACGATCCTGCCAATGGTTCTGTTTCCACTGCTTGGGCTGACGGTGTCACTGGGATCCAGCAACAAGCTGGCCTCCGCTGCGCATATCAGCTCCACGCTGGTCTGCCTGCTGCTGGGGATCGCTTTGCCGGCGTTCGTGCTGGTTGATTACCTGCTGACGGCGCGGGAAAGCGACTTTGCCAGGCTGGCTGGATTGCCGCCGGTTTCCTGGAGGCTGGATGCGCCGCTGCTGATAATGGCCGGCTTTGCCATGCTGGGGATACGCCTGGGCTTTCTCCGCACGGACCGCTGGATGGCCCTGCTGTTCATCATGCTATATGGCCTGTACGTCCTGACCGGAATCGTCATGCGAATCGGCTAACTTGCGGGCCGCCTCTGCTTGGGTTAACAATTCCGCCTGGAAAGGAATTAAGGAAGGTTTTATCCCATGCGTATTCTGCTCACCACAACGAGCTTCCAGGACACTCCCGGGAAGCATCACGAATATCTTTCATCCAGCGGGTTTGAGATCGTTCGGGCCCGCGGGCCACTGACCGAGCAGCAGATGCTCGACCTGGTCACAAAGGATGGCGGTTTTGACGGCTTGCTCAATGGTGATGACCACATCACTGCAAAGGTGATCGACGCCGCCCTGCCGCGTCTGAAGGTCATTGCCAAGTATGGCATCGGGCTTGACTCGATCGACGTCAAGTATGCCACGAGCAAGAAGATCCCGGTGCTGTTCACCCCGGGAGTGAACCACACCACGGTGGCAGAGCATACCTTCGGGCTCATGGTCGCCCTTGCCAAGAAATTCTGGATACACATTTCCAGCACCAAGAACGGCGGCTGGAAGCGCGTCACCGGAACGGAACTGGCCGGCAAGACGCTGGGCGTGATCGGCATCGGCCGAATCGGCAAGGAAGTCATCAAGCGCGCCCGCGCCTTCGACATGAACGTGGTCGGCTACGACTGCTATCGCGACGAGGAATTCTTCAAGCAGTACGATGTCAAGTGCCTGGATAGTGCCGAAGAGGTTCTCAAGTCGGCCGACATCATCTCCCTGCACATGGCCCTGACGCCGGAAAACCGTGGCTTCATCAACCGCGAGCGCCTGGCGACCATGAAGAAGGGCGCCATGATCATCAACACCGCCCGCGGCGGCCTGGTGGTGGAGCAGGATGTCGCCGAGGCCTGCAAGTCAGGCCAGCTCGCCGGCTACGCGGCCGACGTGCTGGAAAAAGAACCCATGACCCAGCCGCATCCTTTTGACGGGATTGACAATATCATCATCACGCCGCACATCGGCAGCCGTACTTTTGAGTCAGTCGAGCGCCAGGCAATGCGCGCCGCGACTAACATCGTGGAGTACCTCAAGGGCGGCAAGGACTACGTGCAGGCGAACAGCTTCTGATCGCTGAAGAGTGTTGATTGTTGATTGACCGATGAGGTCATATGTCAATCAACGATAGATAATCAACACAACAGTCGGGCTAACGAGAAGGAAAAGAAAGAATGGCTACTGCTGATATCGGATTGATCGGTCTGGCGGTCATGGGTGAGAACCTTGCCCTGAACATTGCCGACCACGGTTTTAACATCGCTGTCTACAACCGCACGACGCAGGTCATGCGTGACTTCGTCGCTCGCGAGAACAACCCGCGCCTTATTCCCTGCGAGGATCTCAAGCAATTCCTGGCGGTGCTGAAAAAGCCGCGCAAGATCCTGATCCTCGTGAAGGCCGGCGCGGCCGTCGATGCGGTCGTGCAGCAGTTAATCGCGGCAGGCGCCGAGCCGGAGGACATCATCGTTGACTGCGGCAACAGCCTCTGGACTGACACCATCCGCCGCGAGAAGGAATACGCCGACAAGTGCCGCTTCTTCGGCTCGGGCGTGTCCGGCGGCGAGCTGGGCGCCCGGTTCGGCCCGTCGCTCATGCCCGGCGGCCACCCGGATTCCTGGAAGCATCTTGAGCCTATCTGGTCGGCCATCGCCGCCAAGGTGGATGAAAAGACCGGCAAGCCGATCGAAACCGCCGCCCCGGGCAAGCCAGTCGTCGGCGGGGTACCCTGCTCGGCATACATCGGCCCCAACGGCGCCGGTCATTACGTGAAGATGATCCACAACGGCATCGAGTACATCGACATGCAGTTGATCTGCGAGGCATATCAGATCATGTCCTCGATGCTCGGCATGCGGGCCGACGAGATCGGCAAGGTGTTTGAGCAGTGGAACCAGGGCGACCTGGACTCCTACCTCATCCAGATCACGGCCGACATCCTCCAGCAGCCCGACCCGCTGCACAAGGATGGCTTTCTGGTTGACTACATCCTCGACACCGCCGGCCAGAAGGGAACCGGCAAGTGGACCAGCGTCAATGCGCTGGACATGGGCATCCCGGCCAACTCCATCGCCGAGGCCGTGTTCGCCCGCTGCCTCTCGGCCCTGAAGGAAGAGCGCGTCGAGGCCAGCAAGGTCCTCAAGGGCCCGCAGCCCGAGAAGATCACTGACCGCGAAAAGCTCATCCCCGCCATCCACCAGGCCCTTTACTGCTCCAAGATCTGTGCATACGCCCAGGGCTTCCAGCTCATGCGCGAGGCCCAGAAGGAGTACGGTTGGAAGCTCGACTTCGCAACCATCGCCAGCATCTGGCGCGGCGGCTGCATCATTCGTGCCCGCTTCCTCCAGAAGATCACCGATGCCTACACCCGCAACCCCGAGCTGGTGAACCTCCTGCTCGACCCGTACTTTAATGAGCAGATCCAGAAGGGCCAGCAGGAGTGGCGCAAGATCGTTGG
>JAKORQ010000058.1 GCA_029777755.1 Planctomycetota bacterium | reverse complement strand
GTTCTCACGCCACGGCGTGCCGGCCGTCATCTGCACCGACGATGGCTCGTGGGGCTTCCGGGGGCTGGTGACCCAGGCGCTGGAGGGGTATCTCGATAGGTACTTCGCCGACAAGCCGGAGAAGGCGGTGGTCTATACCTGCGGCCCGGAGGCGATGATGCGCCGGGTGGCGGAGATTGCCCAGAGCCGGTCGATACTCTGCTATGTGTCCGTGGAGCGGGCGATGGCATGCGGGATGGGCACCTGCCAGAGCTGCGTGATCAAGGCGAAGAACGACATCCCCGCACTGGCCGGCCGGGAGTGGGTCTACAAGCTCGCCTGCACCGATGGGCCGATCTTCGATTCCCGCGATCTGCTGTGGTAGATGTTCGATTTGCGACTTGCGATTGATGGGGTCGCAAAAAAATCTAAGTAATAACGCAATCGACAGCAATATATGTAAATCTTTGGATCAATCCAAGTTGGTAGCTCCTTTCGCGCTTTGGTGGAATTGATCTGTTGGCCGCTGTACTGTGGCTGGCGGACAGGCATTTCCAACATGAAGCATCCGAACATCATCTACATACTGGCCGACGACATGGGGTTTGGCGACGTGCGCTGCAACAACGAGGGGTGTCGCATTCCCACGCCCAACCTTGATCGGCTGGCAAAGCGGGGCATGCGCTTTACCGATGCCCATTCCGGGTCGAGCGTCTGCACGCCCAGCCGCTACAACATCCTCACCGGCCGATACGCCTGGCGATCGCGCCTGAAGCGGGGGATCGTCTGGCAGTGGGATGGTTCGCTGATCGAGCCGGGGCGAAAGACGGTGGCCGACTTCCTCCGCGAGCAGGGGTACCACACGTCCTGCATTGGCAAGTGGCACCTGGGGTGGGATTGGCCGACCCTGGATGGACGGCATCCAAACGAGACGCTGCTGTTCGGCGAGATGAACCAGCCGGCCCGCGAGGCGTTCTGCTCGCAGATCGACTTTACGAAACCTATCCCCGGCGGGCCGATCGACCGCGGTTTCGATTACTACTTCGGCGTGGATGTGCCGAACTTTCCCCCGTACGCATGGTTTGAGAATGATCGCCTGACGGCCCAACCGACGGAGATGAAGCCGCCGGAAATGTATGGACGCTTGGGCCCGGCCGTCCCGGGATGGTCGCTGGAGAGGATGCTACCTGGGTTCGCTAGCAGGTCGGTGGAGTTGATCGAGTCGCGAGTGGCCGGCGGCCAGCCGTTCTTCCTCTACCTGGCGCTCACGGCGCCGCATTCGCCCATCTGTCCCAATGAGCAGTTCAGGGGCAAGAGCGGGATTGGTGCGTATGGTGATTTTGTCTGCGAGGTGGACTGGGTGGTAGGGCAGATCATGTCCGCCCTGGAGCGGACGGGACTGGACGGGAACACCCTGCTGATCTTCGCCAGCGACAACGGCCCGGAGACGCGCACGCCGGATGACGAGGGGGCGTATGAGCGCATCAGGAACACGGGCCATTTCAGCATGGGGCATCTGCGCGGGATCAAGAGGGATACATGGGAGGGCGGCCATAGAGTGCCGATGATCGCCGCCTGGCCGGGCGTTATACCGCATGGATCGTGCTGCGGGCAGACGGTCTGCCTGGGAGATCTGTTCGCGACCTGCGCCGAGATTATCGGGGCGGAACAGCCGGCGAATGCGGCCGAGGATAGCGTATCGATGCTGCCGCTCCTGCGGGGGCAGGTGGATCGGCCAACCCGGCGGCACCTGGTGCATCGCAGTGCCAACGGCAAGTTCGCCATCCGCATGGGACACTGGATCTTCAGCGATGCTCCCACCGGCAGCGACAATGTCGAGCCAGACTGGTTCAAGCAGATGCGCGGGTACACCGATCACGATTGTCCCGGCGAACTGTTTGACCTGAACGCCGACCCATCAGAGCGGTACAACCTGTATCGGGAGCATCCCGAGATAGTGAAGCAGATGTCGGCGACGCTGGAGAGGATCAAGTCCGGCTGTGATGCGAATGCCGTCGATGACTTGCCGGAGTGGGCGCTTTCGGAATGATTGCGATGCTCGATCAGAAAGAAGGAGGTCGAAGTTGAACCTGGTCACCATCCTTGCGGTTTCTGTTTTGGCGCTGGCCGCCTCCTCGCTAAGCCTTGCGGCCGACGGCGCGGGGGAGCCGGCCATCTCGCGACTGCTGGTGCGCAACGCCGACGGAAGCTGGAGTTTTCCCACGGTCAGTGCGGGTGGCCGGGAGTGGAACGTCGGCGCGTTCGACTTCTCCTATGCCGGCTATCACTATGGCGAGCGGGAGGAGTTCGTCGGCATCCCTGATGTTGTGCGCAGGATCGAGGCCAACGAGGGAGAGGACATCTCGGAGAAGCTGAACGAGGCTCTCGCGGCGTTGCCTGATGGCGGCGTTGTGGAGATCCCGGTCGGGACTTTCCGTATCGGCACCGATTCGCGCACGGTGCAGATCACCAATGATAACACGATGATCCGGGGGGCTGGCATGGGGCGCACCATACTTCAGGTGGATCGCACCTATCATGCGGCCGAGCAGCCAAACCGGCGGCAGTCGGCCACCTGGAGCAGCGGCGTCATCAACTTCCTGAAGCCCGGTGACCAGTTGGCATGGCACTACAACCGCAGGGTGGACACCGTCGTTACCCAGCCAATCGCCCTGGGAGCGCGCACGATCACGGTCGAGGATGCAGCCGCCATCTCGGTGGGGGACGAGGTGGTGATCCGGCAGATGATGTGGGAAGAGTTTGTCCGTAAGAACGCCTACGACGAGAGCAAAGCGCCCCAGCCGCTGCGCTGGGTACACTATGGCGACAATGGGGAACTGAAGTTTACCGACGCGGGAAACGCGCTGACTTATCTGCGGAAAGTGCTGGCGATCGAGGGAAATGTGCTCACGCTGGATGTGCCTATTGCGCACGAGCTTGACCCGGCCAATATGCGCATCACGGTCGGGCGGCTGGAAACGCCGATGCTGCGCAACTGCGGCATGGAGGAGCTGACGATCACGGCAGAAGAGGAAGAGGGCGCTGCGCCTGAGTCATCCATCGGCACCACGCTGATGATCAAGGGGCTGGTCAATGGGCTGTTCAGAAATGTGGAGATCGCCTCGTTCCGCACGATTGCCTTTGGCACTGCGTACCCGGTGAATGTCTCCTTCATCAACTGCACGGCCGCCAATGCCATCAACTGTGGCGGAGGCGGATCGGGATACGGTTTCTACATTCGCGGGCAGAACCTGCTGTACCGAGACTGTACCGCCAGCAATCTGCGGCACGGCTACACAACGGCCGCCCCGCAGACCAGCAACATCGTGATCAAGGATTGCCGGTCCCTGGACTACCGCTTCAACACCGGCCTGCTGGGCGAGTTTGTCGATGACACCCACACGAAATACTCGCACGCCATCCTGTGGGACAACCACTATTCAAAGGATGCGGGGCTGCTGATGATCAACCGCGGAACGCTAAGCGGCAATGCCTACGAAACCTGCGGATGGGGCATCGTATGGAACTACCGCAGTGCAGGGTTCAACACGCGCGAAGCACCGAGGAACCATGACTCACGCCGCAATTTCGTGGGTGTCACGCCGGCGGAGTTTGGGGTCGTCGTGGGGGTGCACTCCACTGGCGAAGGCCCGGACGGCGTCCGCGTACATGACGGCTACTCCCGCCGCTCCGGAACCGAGTGG
This sequence comes from Planctomycetota bacterium, assembly GCA_029777755.1. Classification (GTDB taxonomy): domain Bacteria; phylum Planctomycetota; class Phycisphaerae; order Tepidisphaerales; family Tepidisphaeraceae; genus CAIQIQ01. The sequence goes on along the minus strand of JAKORQ010000058.1, from coordinate 4,238 downwards.
GGCAAGCCCGTCGACACGCCTGATCTGCAGGTTGGGCCGGTATCGGGACGTGTCCTGTACGAGTACATTGGGCGACCGGTGGCCGGATCGATCTACCAGGCGCAGTTCTCCCAGCGCCAGAAGCTGGTGAAGTAGCTGCGCGGGCTGGATGAGGACTGAGGCGGGACGTGCGTGAGCAACCGGGCATACCGCCCAGCATGCGCTGCGCGCCCATGTCATGCCCCGGTTGGCGGGGCGGTTTCATACGCTAGACTATCCACCATGGCCGACTGGATTGCAGGTGGCCTTGTCACCTTATTGATCATCGCTTCATTTGCGAAAGGGCAAGCAATGTCTGGAGGTTCTGCTCACGTCGATCTCCCTGCCGGGGTGGATCTGGTCTTTTACGTTGATCCGGTGGATGGCAATGATTCATCTGACGGTCTATCGCCGCAGACCGCTTGGAAATCGTGGGCGCAGTTCGTCCAGAAGGGCAGGCCAGGGGCGGCGCTACTGCTGAAGCGCGGCTGCAGCTATACCCTGCCACTCCCGATCATCGGCGGCGCGCCAGGCCGGCCTGTTGTCTACGGGGCGTATGGCCGGGGGAAGAACCCCTTGCTGCATGCGCAGATCACGCAACTCGCCCGGCCGGAACTGTGGGTGAATGAAGGCGGCGCTATCTGGCGCTCCACGACAGAACTGGGCGATGTGGCGAACGTGATTCTCGATGAGCGCCCCGGCCATATGCGCTACACCATCGACGAGATGAAGAACGCCGGTGAGTGGCACCAGGGTGACACCGGCTCCGGGCCGATCCACCTGTACAGCAGCGAGAATCCCGCAAGCGTCTGGAAGAGCATCGAGGTGATACCGGCCGGCAACGGGATCTTCCTCACGGGCACTCAGCACAGCCACATCTGGATCCAGGACCTGCACATCCACAAGGTCGGCACGCATGGCATCCAGCTTTCCAACGGTCCGACGAATGTCACCATCCGTCGCTGCGAGGTCAGTCTGTGCGGCGGGGCGGTTTATCGCAATGACCCGTTCTCCGCCAGCTATGGGCCGCAGTTTGTCCAGCGGCGCGTTCGCTTTGGCAACGGCATCGAGACGTGGGAGAGTGTATCGGATGTCACGATCGAGGGCTGCCGGATCTGGGAGATCTTCGATGGCGGCATCTGCATCCAGGGGTATCCCAAGTCAGTGGCTCAGCGCGTTTATGTGCGCGACAACGTGCTGTGGAACTGTGGCTATGACAGTCTCGACATCGCCCACGGAGTGCTGACGCGCGACGTCGTATTTGAGTACAACACCTGCGTCAACGCCGGCGAGGGATGGGCTTTGCAGGGCGAACCAAAGCCGCGCTACTCGGTGAATATCCCCGACTATATCGGCTTCCACCTCAATCTGGAGAACAGCTTCGGCTGGAATGCGGATTGCCAGGTTGTGGCGCGTCACAACATCTTCTATCACGCTCCCGAGTCGCGCTGCCTGAACTACGGCCTGGGTACGCCTACTCCCTCGATCCAGGTCGATCACAACTGCTACTTCCAGGGCAGGGAGGAAGATGCGATTGCCCAGCTCGGCAAGGAGCGCTTCCTCGCAAAGGATTTTGCGGCGTATGTGGAGAAGTCGGGCTGGGACAAGAACTCCATCGTGGCCGACCCGAGGTTCCGCGACATCGAGAAGGCGGATTTCCGCCTGGCGCCTGATTCACCATGTGCGGGTATGGGCGCGCGGACATCGCTGGTGCCGTTTGAGGACTAGCGCAGAACGATCACTCATCCACAGGAGCGTCGGAGAATCATGACAGAGACACAGGTGATAGACATCAGCACCGACGGCGGTTTGCGGTGGGAGTTCCGTCCCGAAGGCGGCGACTGGGGCGATATCAAGGTTCCCTATGGTGGCTGGCGCAAGCAGGGGCACAAGGTGTCGGCCGGCACCTATCGCGTGCGTTTGCCGATTCCGGAAGCCGCGGCCGGCCGGTCGATCCAGCTATATTTCGAGGCGATCAACTTTGGCTGCCGCATCCTGATTGGCCGGGATGAAAAGTCGCTGACTCCCGTGCTGTCGCACATTGCACCGTGGATGCCGGTGATTGCCGACATCACGCCATTCGTGGAGGCCGGCAAGGAGTACCTGCTGGTCATCGAGGTGAAGGGGCGCAACAAGTACCAGCACGAGGTCATCGCCATGCGCTACGCCTGGAACGACGGTTTCGTGCCGGGCAAGATCAAGGCCTGGATGGTACCGCAGGCGGCTGCCTGGCTGGAGGACATGGCCGAGGGAATCATCCGCGGCGCCCGCATGAACATCCTGCCGGCCATTCACCTTTCCGAGCCGTACATCGTCACCAGTGTCTCCAGCGGCACCATCAATCCATATGTAAAGGTCAATAACATCACCGACAGGCCGGTATCAGGCGTCCTTCGCTGCCGGCTCTCGTCGGCCACCGGGCAGCAGTTCGACTACCCGGAGATGATGGAGATTCCCTTCACGCTAAACGAGCATGACACCCGCCGGTTCGACCTGATCGCGACGGTGTGGGGACTCGGCCGCGACAGCTACTGGTGGCCAAATGTGCCATACAAGCCGGGCTATCGCGCGGTGCTGCACAACCTGACGATCGATGTGCTTGTCGATGGCAAACTGCATCACACTCTCACGCAGCGCTTCGGCTTCCGCGAGTTCACCTGGAAGGGGAATCGCTATTATCTCAACGGCGTCCCGTGCAATCTTCGCGGCGACAATCAGCAGGAGACCAACTTCGGCACCGACGCCTACGGGACCCATCCGGGGTTTGGCAAGCCAACCTCGACCTGCGCCGGCTGGCCGGGCGCGGTGGACAATCTCCAGCGGGCCAATTTCAACGTGATGCGCATCCATCAGGTTCCGCCAACGCCTTACATGCTGGACGTGTGTGACGAGATGGGCCTGATGATCGTCGATGAGACGCCGATACGTAACAGCGAGGGGCTGGAAGACTGGGTTGGCGGGTGGGAGAACATGATCAACACCGCCAGGGGGCTGGCGCTGCGCGATCGCAATCATCCCTCGGTGGTGATCTGGTCGGCCGCGAATGAAATATGGTCGAACCGGCCACTTTCCCTGGCACTCCAGGGCGCCATCTGGAGCGTGGACTGGACGCGCCCGGTGATCATCGACGGCATCGGCGATGTCGGGCCGGAGGTGATCAACATGAATCACTACGTCGGCGGCTGCGGGACCTACCCCGAGACCGGCGGCGAGAAGCGGCTGGACCGACCTTATGGCGAGACTGAGGATATCTGGCCCAACGACAACGGCCCGCAGGGGTTTGCCTGGATGGCAACCAGCGTCCGCTGGCGGAGGCTGCAGGGCAACGCCGATCTGCGCAACTATGTGTTGAACAATGCCTGGCCGACCTATGTGCCTGGGCAGAGCCGCGACCAGCAGTTCCTGGAGAAGGGGATCAAGGAAGTCCGCTGGCCGGTGGTGAAGACGCCGGACGAGATCATGCCGGACATCCACGACCCGTGGAATCATCCCAACATCATCCTGATGCAGAAGTGCTACAACCCCTGCACGGCATGCGACGTAGAGTTCGACCGGGCCAATCGCCACAGCAACGAGAAGGGCGAATGGCCGGTGGTCAAGCCAAAGTTGGCGCGCGGCCGGGTCGTGAAACGCCAGATTGCCATCTTCAACGACACGTTTGAGGGCGAACTGGTGCAGTTCCGCTGGAGCGCCATGTCAGGTGAAAAACAACTGGCCGGCGGCGACATGCAACTGCAGATCCCGCTGGGCAGCTTCATCAAGGTGCCGGTAGCCTTCCGCACCCCATCCGCGGGCGAAGTGCAACTGCGCCTTCAGGTTCTCAAGTGTGGCGAGCTAATTTTCGAGGAAGACGCCATAGCGTTTGAGATCGGGGAGTAGACTTCTGACTTTTGATTTTCTCTTTTCGATTTTCGATTTGCGATCGAGAAGGATTGGCGGCTCGTGGCGTAGGGGGCACAACGTAGAAACCCGTTGTGACCCTCAAACGCCACGAACCGTGGATCATCGATCGTTACGCACAAGTGCAAAATCAATAACACAGAATCTGTGGTTCCAGAAAAACGATCACACACCCAGCATGACTTCTGCTATGCCGGTGCTCTTGCCGTCGCGCCATATGGCGAAGCTGCCTTTGTAGTCCCAGTTGGCCCAGGCGATATTGTTTTCCTTGAGCACTGAGATGAAGTCGCGATACCAGCGGTGGCGGATCGGGTCGGGGC
>JAKORQ010000541.1 GCA_029777755.1 Planctomycetota bacterium | reverse complement strand
GAAACCGTCGGCGGGGCCACCGACGAGAACCAGGGCAACTCCTGGGCAGTATCCGGCGCCAGCAGCACCTTCACCAAGGCCAAGCCTCTGGTGGGCGCATCGTTCAACCCGGCTTCCGACGAATGCAAGACCAACGGCTCCAAGCTGGGGAACAACCTGCGATTCGAGAGCTGCACCTTCGAGGGCCCGCTGGTTGGGACCCCTGCCAAGGCGTACACGCACCACGCCAACTCGTGGGAGTTCAATGGAACCTCTCCCGGTACCCTGTTCGATAACAAGTGGCTGGATCCCTCCACCGGCAGCACCACGGCAACGATCATCTCGCCGCAGGTGAACATCGAGATGGGTTCGTTCGGCCCGCAGGAGGTGCAGTCGATACTCACCGGCGTGGTGGTCGGCGGTAACGTCGACATCCGTGGCAAGTGCATCGTCGATGGCTGCCTGATCAGCCTGCGTTCCGGCTCGGGCACCATGACCCTGGGATACTTCGGCCCCGGCGACGATGACAACGATCCTGATGCAATGCCGGAGGGCGGGTTTGGCGCGATCCTGATTCGTTCCAATCCCCTGCGGACGCTGCCGGATGGCATCAATATCCCCATCTCGATCCTGCCTGCGATCGAGACTTACCAGAACCTCGACTAGCTCATTCCTGGAGAAGTTCCGATGCTGCGATTAAACACACGCCGACGGGGTATGAGCCTGGTTGAGATTATGCTGGCGCTTTCGCTGGGCGCGACACTCCTGGTGGCCGTTGGCGCCAGCGTCAACGCCGCCGTCCAGTCACACCGTGCGAACTCCGAGTACGCGGCCATCACCTCCCGCACACGTATCGCCATGCTCCTCATGACCAACCTGTTGCGCAACGCCTCGCATGTCGCCCCGCGCGAAGGCAGCCCCAACGAAGAGGCGTTCAGCCTGGGCGGCATGGTCGATCCCGAGACCGGCCTGCGGCTGGGCTACGTGGACGATGCCGGCTTTCGCGCCATCGAGCTGGACCCATACGACCCGGACAACACCGATCCGTACTGGGGCGAGGTACGCTGGCGCGAGGAAGACCACGTGCTGGAGATGCGCGTCAAGGGTACCGACTGGCAGGTGCTGGCGCAGAACGTGACAGCCTTCAACGTGCGCCTGCGTCCGCGGCAAAGCGAAGAGGCCCTGCGATCCGAGGGTCTCAACCAGCGCTTCGATACCGTCGAGGAGATCACCATCTCCATGACCATCAGCCCGAACAGCAACACCACCGGCGATGTGACGATGGTCAGTTCAGTGGTGCCTCGAAGAGCGGTATGGAATGGAGAAAAGCTACCGCTGAGGATCAGCACCATGCTCAGTTACTAGAGCAAAGCTCCCCTTGACCGCTCACCTGGCCATGCAACCATTACTGCATGGCCAACTCATTTTCGGGATTCTCAAACAAGGCGCTCACGTTTTTTCGCGAGTTGGAGAAGAGCAACGATCGCGGATGGTTCAGTGCCCACAAGGAGATCTACGAGCAGGAAGTTCGACAGCCGATGCTTCAGCTCGTGGAGATCATCTGCCAATCGTTTGCCCGCTTCGCACCGGACTATGTGCCAGAGAGGCCGGAGAAGGCCATCTACCGCATCTATCGCGACACGCGGTTCAGCCGTGACAAGACACCCTACAAGACACACATTGCCGCCCATCTGCAGCATCGCCTGATCGAGAAGAATCGTGGAGCGGGATACTACTTCGAGATCTCGCACGAGGGACTGGGTATCGCCGGCGGTATCTACATGCCCGGGCCTGAGCAGCTGTTGGCCATACGCCGCAAGATTGAGAAAGACCACAAACAGTTCGAGAAGATCATCAACTCCCGCGCGCTGAGGCGGAGATTCGGTGATGTACTGGGAGACGCGGCCGTCCGCGTACCCAAGGGATTTTCCCCGGATCACCCGGCCGCCAGTTGGATCAAGTACCGCCAGCTCTATTTCTACGTGGAACTCGATGCCCGTGAGGCGATCTCACCCAGGCTGCCGAGTGAGATCATGGCGTACTTCAAGCCGTTGGAACCGTTCATCTCCTTCTTGAATGATGGCATCATCGAGTCGCTGCGGGAGGAAGATAGTCGGCCGAAGCGGCCGGAGCCGATGTTCTGACGCCCTGCTCTTCACGATCGGCCGTTGCGGAGATCAGGCGATAGCGAGTGGCAAGCCGCGAACTGCGGAACAGGAACGCCGCCAGGAGATTGACGGCCGCCACAGCCAACAGGATGATCGCGGCGCGCAGGTAGTCGTCGCCGCGCGCCATTCGCACCTGGACCACCTGGATCGCGGTGAGCATCCACTCGGCGGCCGCCAGCAGAAGCGCAAGTTGCAGCACCCTGGCCGCCCATGCCCTGCGGATAAACAGCAGCACCAGCAAAACTAATGTGGCCAGCACAAGCGATATGCCTCCCGCCCGCAGGAAATGAGCCGCGAGCAGCAGCAGGGACAACACCGTTGGAATGAGCAATGCAACTGTCACGGCCGACGATGCTACCCTACCCCAGGCAAACACTCCTTGACCTGGATCAACCGGCGGTGGGCTTAGCTTCGCCTCATGCAGCGTTATGTCCCCTGCTCGCTTTCCCGTTGCCGCCAGCCTCGATCATGGCCAGCACCTTTTCCATGATGCGGCCTTCGCAGCCGGGCACGGAAAGGATGTCGCATTCACTGCCGAGGATGAACGGGTGCCCGGCCTGGTCCATCTTCTCGCGCAGCTCACGTGCCATGTCGCGAACCTTCTGTACCGGGCACAGGTCATCTGAGTAGAACTGCTTGCTGGGCAGGTTGCCATAGAGAACAGTCGTGTGGGGAACCAGCTTGCAGTCCTCGTAGAGTTTCCTGCTGGAGCCGAGGCTCAGGATGGCCGGGTCCAGCTCGGCGAACTTGCTGACCATGTAGGGAATCAGCTCGCCGCAACAGTGGAAGAAGAGATCGACGTCCCAGGCATCCATGCAGTTCTTGAGCCTACGGTTGTAGCGCATCACATAGCGCTCGAAGATGTCAGATCCCGCCTCGATCTGGTTGGGCGACAGGTAAGCGACATTGGCGGCCGGCTCGGCGATGAACATTACCCTGGCCCCTGCCTGGATCTGCAGCGTCATCGAGCGCAGTATGATGAGCGTCGACAGCTCCAGAACCCGCTCGACCATCCTTACCTCGGGGTCCTCCTCCCCGGTCACTCCGGATCCCGCCATGTACAGCGGCGTGATGGGGTCGGCCAGCAGCTTGGTCATCAGCGAGAACGGCCCGATGGTCATGCCAACCGGGATCAGGTCTGTATGGTCGCGGATGTAAGCGATGGCGTCGACGTTGGCCGCCAGGCGGGTATCGCACGGATCCGACAGATGCCCCCGCACCTTTGCTACAACCTCATCCGAGGGGCACTCGCTGAAGTGATAGGTATCCACCTGGTCGGCCGATACGCCAAGCATCCCCAGCATGGCGGCCTTCTCCAGTTTCAGGTCCATGACCGGCAGCGCAAAGGGAGTCCCAAACCTCCTGGCCGCCGACTCCAGCACCTTTCCAAGGCGCTCACCGTCAGCCAGGATAGAGCTATGATCCGGATCCTCATGCAACACCAGGTCCGGGCCAATCGGCATGCAAAAACCACTCGCGGCGAGATCCAGGTAAAACTTCCTATCCATCCGTAAATCTCCTCTCGGCCACAGGTAAGTCGGCCGGCGGGGAGTCACGGTATCCTCCCGCACACACTTAGTTCTTGCTTACTTATCTCAAACCATGGTGATTTGGTGCTCGCGGAAATCCCTTTTTGAGCCTAGACCTTCTTCTTTTGCCACTGTCCCCGCCGCCAGGCATACCAGTTCACCAGCCCGCGGAAGTTCAAGTCGGCGAAGATGGCAATCCAGACCACGGTCAATCCCGCTCCCCTAAGGTCCATGCGCGAGCAAACCCATATCCCCAGGATTACGGCCGGGATGCGCACGAACAGCATCCCGCCGCCGGTCGCGATCATAGGCCAGATGGTCTCCCCCGCCCCCTTCAGGCCAGAGCCCTTGATGATGCTCAGGGCAAATCCCGGCTGGGCCAGCCCGGCAAGGATCATCGGCACGGCGCCCGCCGCCACCACCGGCACTGAATCCACCATCAGTCCCAGGAGCCACTTCGGCATCAGCACCATGGGAAGCGCCAGCAGCGTCATCGTGCCAACCGCGCAGCGGGTTGAGAGTTTGGCAGCTCTCTGGGCATAGTCCGGCCGGCGAGCGCCCAGGTATCGTCCCACCAGAGAACTGCACGCGATTCCAAAGCCAAACCCAGGCAGGAATGCCAGTGACTCGATGCGGATCACCGCGTTGTGGGCCGCCATGGTTGCGCCGGTCACGCCCAAATCCGCATCATTTCGGGAGATCACGAAGATCACGATCAACACCTGCCCGACCCACAGCAGCATACCCTCTGCCCACGACGGCATGCCGATGCGCAACAAGCGCACGAAGTTGTGGGGGATGATGCGCAGATGATGCCATCGCAGCCGCAACTCGCTCCAGCCGCCCATCATCAGCACCAGGGTCGCCCCGCCGCCTACGAGGTACGCCAGCATGGTTCCAAACGCCGTCCCGCGAAGCCCCCAGGCCGGCGCGCCCAGCCACCCAAAGGTAAAGAGCACCGAGACGACCATGTTGACGATCGCCACGACCGCAGTCACGAGCATTGGGCGAAAGGTATCGCCGGCCCCGCGCAGACATGCCATCCCCGTCAGGGCCACGCCCTGCAGGGAGATGGTGACAGTCATGATCTGCAGGTACTGCACGCCAAACTCATGCGCCTGGTCGCGCAGGCCGATGCCGTAGGCAACCTGCGACGCGAAGATGAACATCAACGCGCCCACTGCCAAGCTGACCACAAAGGCGGCCGAGACCGCTGTGCCGGCGATCCGGTTTGCCCCGCG
>JAKORQ010000540.1 GCA_029777755.1 Planctomycetota bacterium | reverse complement strand
GGGCGGGGCGCGCCAGGCCCGCCCCGCCCCCCACTTAGCGACGCATCGGGATGTAGATCTTCCTCGGCCGGCTTACTGCACCCTCCACAGCGCCGGATTCGGCGCCTGGTTCAGAGGAACGTGCGCGCCCGTGCGCGTGCCATACGTGCCATCCTTCAGCCACTTCACATGGCCATCCACGAACGCGAAGTTGGCCCCCTCAGAATGCCGCGCCTCCGAGACCTCACCGTTATCATCCATGCGGATATCGTCCCAGTCGATCACGTACCAGTTGTTCGTGGCAGAGGAATCGCCAAACATGATCACATCGGAGGGCGATGCGATCGATGCCAGCGCCCGCTCCGACAGGCTGGCCCCTCCATTGTTGTTGGTGTTCTGGATCGCGAAATAGCCGTAGCCAAACCCACTAAACGTCGTTGCGGAGCCATTCCACTTGGCACTCGGCTTCGAGGGGCAGGTGAAGATCTCGGTGTTCTTCACGTAGGGCTGCAGCATCCACGCCCAGCCGTAATAGACATTCGTGGCCGGACTGATGTTGGTGCGCATCAGTGTTTCATCATAATCCTGCGCGTACTGCATCGCCGCGAGCGCCATCTGCTTCAGGTTGCTCTGGCACGTGCTCTTGCGCGCGTTCTCGCGCGCCCGCGCAAAGACCGGGAAGAGGATAGCGGCAAGTATAGCGATGATCGCTATTACTACGAGCAACTCAATGAGCGTGAAGCCCATCCTGCGAGACCAATGCTTCATTCCAACTCCCTTACTACTTGTTCGGAATTCCGAGGCGGCCGCAGAAGCTCTCCTTCTGCAGTATCGCCCAACAGTAAATGCTACACAGGCCGCCCGGAATCCCCTAAAGAGAGCCGGGGCAACCCGCGGGTGCCTGGCCCCCCTCGTACAGAGAGCGGGCCGGACAAGCAGCGACACGCCTGGTGCCGCCACTCGCCCAGCCCAAACTATCCGGTATGGTCTCTGACGCCTGGCCTGCTACTGCACCGTCCACATCGCTGGATTCGGCGCCTGGCTGAGGGGCACGTGCGCGCCCGTGCGCGTGCCATACGTGCCATCCTTCATCCACTTCACGTGGCCATCCACGAACGCGAAGTTGGCACCCTCGGAATGCCGCGCCTCCGAGACCTCGCCATTGTCGCCCATGCGCGCGTCATCCCAGTCCATCACGTACCAGTGGTTCGGCGCCGATGAGTCGCCAAACATCACGAGATCCGCGGGCGCCTTGATCTCTGCCACCGGCCGCCCCGAGAGGCCTATCCCTCCATCGGGCCCGTTGTCGATCCCGAAGTAAGCGTAGCCGAAGCCGCTGTACGTCGTCCCCGCGCCACTCCACTTCACGCTCGGCTTCGAGGGGCAGGTGAAGATCTCAGGGTTCTTCACGTAGGGCTGCAGCAGCCACACCCACCCATACCAGACGCCCGACGTCGGATTGATGTTCGTGCGGACCATCGTTTCGTCGTAATCCTGCGCGTACTGCATGGCTGCCAGGGCCATCTGCTTCAGGTTGCTCTGGCACGTGCTCTTGCGCGCGTTCTCGCGCGCCCTCGCGAAGACCGGGAAGAGAATCGCTGCCAGGATGGCGATAATCGCTATCACCACGAGCAGCTCAATCAATGTGAATCCCTTCGAGCCTGATGGCTTCCTCATGGTAATTCCTCCTCTACTTCAGGGAATCGATACTCCAGCCACCCACAACACGTCGTGACAAGATACGACGTCCCCCTGGCGCACTCCTTTCTGGCGCTTCCTCCCTTTATCTGCCTCAAGTTCAACCATCCCATAAGTGGAGCGTGCCGAGCAAGTGGCAACCTGTCTGGTCATGCCACTTGCCCGGCCCAAACTATCCGGTATGGCCCTGATGCCTAGCCCGCTACTGCACCGTCCACATCGCCGGATTCGGCGCCTGATTCAGCGGCACTTCCCCGCCGGTGCGCTTGGCATACGCGCCATCCTTCACCCACTTCACGTGCCCATCCACGAACGCGAAGTTGGCGCCCTCAGAATGTCTGGCCTCCGAGACACCGCCGTTGTCAGCGGTCTGAGGCAGATCCCAGTCCATCACATAATGGGAGTTCTCGGGTGAATCGCCAAACAGGACGATATCCGACGGCGACTGGATCTCCGCCAGCGCCCGCCCCGAAAGGGTGTGGGGCTGGCTCGGGTTGGGCGTGGTCGGATTGATCCCGTAAAAGCTGTAGCCATGGTTGCCAAGCGACGTGCCGTTCCACTTGGCGCTCGGCTTCGACGGACAGGTGAAGATCTGCGTGTTCTTCACGTAGGGCTGCAGCAGCCACACCCAGCCATAGTAGGCTGTCCCAACCTGAGTGTACGTTCGGATCATCGTCTCGTCGTAATCCTGCACATACTGCAAGGCGGCGGTCGCCATCTGCTTCAGGTTGCTCTGGCACGTGCTCTTGCGCGCATTCTCGCGCGCCCGCGCAAAGACCGGGAAGAGGATAGCGGCAAGTATAGCGATGATCGCTATGACAACAAGCAACTCGATGAGCGTGAACCCCTTCCTGCGATACGGGGCCTTCATCATGATTACTCCCTTCGGATCCAGACGCAGCCACGCGGGAACCATCTGTGCGGCGCCCGGCGAAACAACGCCATTTGTTACACAGTGCTACACCCGCACCGTCAACTCCTCTTCCGCCCAAGGGCCACGCGTGCCTGGGCCGAACGGCCCGATGAAAAGAGCGGGCCGGGCAGGCGCAAGGGCGCCTGCCCGGCCCATCCGGCATCGCGAAAAGTGCCCGGCTGCTACTGCAACTTCCACATCGCTGGGATCGGCGCCTGGTCCACCGGCACGTGGATCCCTAGGCGCGTGGCATAGGTGCCATCCTTCATCCACTTCACGTGCCCGTCGGCGAACGCGAAGTTTGCCCCTTCGGAATGCCGCGCCTCCGAGACGTGGCCGTTATCGTTGCTGGTGGCGTCGTCCCAGTCCATCACGTAGTAGTTGCCGGACGACGAGTCGCCAAACATCGCGATATCCGCCGGGTTTGGAATCATCGCCAGCGGGCGCGCTGAGAGGCTCGGTCCGCCATCAGCATTGTTGTTGATCCCGTAGAAGGCATACCCATGCCCGCTGTATTGGGCCGGGTTGTTCCCATCCCACTTGGCGGACGGCTTCGAAGGGCAGGTGAAGATCTGCGTATTCTTCACGTAGGGCTGGAGCAGCCACACCCAGCCGTAATACGTGGAGCCACCCAGGAAGATGTTGACGCGGATCATCGTCTCGTCGTAGTCCTGCGCGTACTGCATCGCCGCGGTCGCCATCTGCTTCAAGTTGCTCTGGCAGTTCGCCTTCCGTGCATTCTCGCGCGCCCTCGCGAAGACCGGGAAGAGGATAGCCGCTAGTATAGCGATGATTGCTATAACTACGAGCAACTCAATGAGCGTAAAGCCCTTCCTCCAACGCGGAGC
>JAKORQ010000539.1 GCA_029777755.1 Planctomycetota bacterium | reverse complement strand
AGCAACTCACCGGAGACACGCTGCTTGGCAGCCAGCGCCTCGGTGAACACCGGGCTGAGGTTGGTCGCACAATCCAAGTACCATAGCGCGCGATCGCGGTCATAGTACTTCTGCGACATCTCCTCGCGGGCCTTCTGGTAGCACATCTCGGCCAGGCGGTCGCGGCTCCAGGGCATCATGCCCTTGCGCAAGCCAACCCGCACCATGTCCGCGTACTTGAGCATCTCCTCGGATGCCTCGGCGTACATGTCGTTGTCCTTGATGATGTGCGGGGTGATCATGATGATCACTTCCTGCCTGATGGAGGTATCCGCCTGCTGACGGAACAGGTAGCCGGCCAGCGGGATATCGCCCAGCAGCGGCACCTGGCGCTTGCTGATCGAGTTGCCCTCGCGGAACAGGCCACCGATGATGATCGTGTGGCCATCCTTCACCAGCACGTTGGTGGTGACTTCCGTGGTCAGCTTGAAAGGCAGGCCATCGACCACGCGGCCATCGGAATCTTCCGGATGGATCTCCATGCGGATGTACCCGTCATCAGCGATGAACGGGCGGAAGATCAGGCGGGTACCAGTTTCCAGGAACTTCACGTCCTTCGTGGTGGTGGTCGATGTCGTGGTCTCCGTATGGTAGCCGTCCTGGCGGCCGACCATCACGATACCCGGCTGCTTGTTGAGCGTCAGCACCTTCGGGTTTGCCAGCACGACGGTGTCGGTAATCTTCTCAAGGGCGTTGATGAACAGGCCGATGTTGTTGTAGGCGATACCGATGTTCAGGCCCTCGGTCCCAGGCCCCTTGATGTTGGTGCCGATGGCGTTGTAGCCATTCTCGGCAAACGCAGCTTCACGGGTGATCGGGCCGAAGGTCGTCTGGCCGGCGTCCAGCGTGCCGTCGCCTTTAGGCGTGCCGTCGCCTTTAGGCGTGCCGTCGCCTTTAGGCGTGCCGTCGCCTTTAGGCGTGCCGTCGCCTCCAGGAATGCTGTTCCCGGCGAGGGCCGCCATGTTGGTGGTGCCGACGGAGGAGAAGTCCACGCCGCCCAGCAGCGAGAAATCGACACCCAGCGAGTTGTTGTCGTCAAGCTTGGCCTGGAGGATGGTGGCCTCGATCAGGATCTGCTGCGGACGACGATCGATCTCCTTGAGGATCTCGCGGATCCGCTCCATGTTGTCCTCGTAATCGGTGATCACGAGGGCGTCCGTGAGGGCATGGCTGTTGCCGCCCACATCGGCGGTGGAGCTGGTGGGCAGGCCAACCTCGGCCGGACGGGTGACGCCCGTCTGGGCCCTGTCGCTGAGCGCCGGGGCGATCATCTCCAGCGCCACGGCCGCAGGCGTGTAGTTCAGCTTGAAGATCTGGGTGGTTACCTTCCGCTCATCCTGCTCGATCTTCTTCAGCTCGTCGATGGTATAGACGTAGATGAAGCTCCCCTTCTCGCGGTAGGCAAACCCATTGGCATGCAGGATTGCCTCTAGCGCCTCGCGAACAGTCACGCCGTACAAGTCCGCGGTAACGCGCCCGCCGACGTTCTTTGAGGCGATGATGTTCTTGCGGGTCTGGATTGAAAGCGCGCGCAAAACATCCAGCAGGTTCATGTCGCTGACGTGCAGCTCAACCGTGCCTTCCTCGGTGACCTGCAGTTCTTCCTTGGTAAGGTCTCTTCCAGCAGCCTGGATGGGTGCGGCGGGAACCAAGGATGAGAACGGGTCAGCTTCCTCCGCCCGAACCGGCTCGGCGGCAGCGGCGGCCGGGGTGGTTGTTTCCTGGGCAGAAAGCATCTGGACTGTACCGACGGAACTCACCGCGGCCAACAAAGCAGCCATCGCTTTGCTCCAATCGCGCATAGCGACTCCTTACATGTAAGACTAGAAAGCCGGGTACACTTGAGGCTCGCTTGTGCAAGACCCTGCTGTGACGGCCGGCGTAAAAACACTGTTGTCAAAAAAAGTGAGAACGGGGCACTCGCCCTGCTCTTTAATTTCCACAGCGCGCCCGCCACTTCGGCTCTTCCGACCTGATGTGACTCGGCCGGTCGGGCCCTTCCCCTCCGCTTCCATCCTCAAGAACATGATGGAAGACTTACCGATTCGAACAATAGCGAGTTCAACAATTTATGTCCAGAGAATTCCCGGCCTTAGCTGACCTGCAGCTTGCGTAAATTACCCAACTTTTCCCACCCCGCAGCGCACTCTTGCCTGCCTTAACATCCCGGCAGCGGACATGTCTGTCTGGTTTGTGCTCATCCTTGCGTTGCGCATGTCCACAGTGCTGCGGTGGCCGGAACCCGACGGCCGACGCAACGTATAGCTTCAGCATCATCTTTGCAGATGAGCGGCTTTTATGATCTACTTTCCCGCCCCAAACAGTACTTTGGTGGAAGAGGTAACCTGATTTGAGCAGGAAACAGGACGCACGAAAAACACAGACCGCATCCATTTCGCCCGAGATCCCAATCGTCGACGAGAATAGATTCGTGCCGGCCAGCGTGCATAAAACGCCGGCATCCATCATGAAGCTGCCACTGCCCAAGCGCATCAGGCGCCTGGTGGACATGCACGGCACGCCGCTGATGGTGCTGGACAGGAACAGCCTCATCACCGAGTACAAGACATTCCGCCGGCTCATGCCGCGCGTGAAGCTCTTCTATGCGGTCAAGGCCAACCCGCACCCTGATGTAATCCGCACCTTCGCCGAGTTGGGCGGGAGCTTCGACTGTGCCAGCGAAGGCGAGATGCGCCTGGCTCTCTCCTGCGGAGTTTCTCCCGATCGCATCATCTTCGCCAACACCGTTAAGCGCCCCGAGGCGCTGCAGTTCGCCCGCAGGAACAAGATCAACTTCGTCACCTTCGACAGCGAGCCGGAGCTTTACAAGATCGCCGAGCATGCGCCCGGCTGTCGCGTGCTGGCCCGCCTGAAGGTCTCCAATCTGGGGAGCATCGTCGAGCTGTCGCTGAAGTTTGGCGCAGATGAGGACCAGATCGTCCCCATGCTGCTGAAGGCAAAGAGCCTGGGGCTCAAGCCCGATGGCATCAGCTTCCATGTAGGCTCGCAGTGCACCAATATCGAGAACTACCTGCGCGCCTTTGAGCAGACCGCACGCATCGTCCAGGAGGCAAAGAGCCACGGCCTTGATATCAAGGTCATCGACATCGGCGGCGGATTCCCCATCAGGCACCTCAAGGATGACACCATCCAGATTGAGACGTTCGCCTCCAAGCTCCGCCGCGAGATGGATCGCCTCTTCGAAAAGTCGATCGAGATCATCGCAGAACCCGGGCGCGCCCTGGTCGGCCCGGCCGGCATGCTCATCACCCGCGTTGTCGGACGATCGATCCGCAACAACAAGAACTACTATTACCTGGACGATGGCGTGTACGGCGACTTCTCCGGGCTGGTGTTCGACCACGCCAAGTACGAGTTCCGCACGCTGGTGAAGACGCAGAAGTTTGCCTCGATCCTCGCCGGCCCGACCTGCGACTCCTTCGACACCATCTCGCTGTCGGTGGACCTTCCCGAGCTCGATGTCGGCTCGATCGTCTATGTCCAGAACATCGGGGCCTATTCCTGTGCCAGTGCCCTGACCTTCAACGGCATCCCTCCGGCTAAGGTGATCGTCGTGTGAAGCACAAGTAACCGGAAACGCGCATAGTAAAGCCCGCGGAGAAATTCCCGCGGGCTTTTCCTTTTCTGCGCGATGAACGTTCTACTGGCCACGCGCGGTCGGACGTCCCTCCCCCGGGCGGGCCCGCCGCATCTCCACCATCTCATCCTCGCGCACCCCGTAACAACCGTGGTACTGCAGAAACTTCATCACCTGCCGAAAGTTCGGCAGAAAGAAGTTGTCCCCTTCCACTGTCTCGATGCGATATCGGGCAAGCCTGCCATCACTCCCCGTCGCCGGCGGGTTGTCCTTGTACACCACGACGGGGAATTTGTAGTATGGATGTCTCTTTGCGGCCATAGGCCCCTCCCACTTGTTCACCAACCCATTCTATTGCTGATGGGGTGATGAAAAGCCACTTAAAATGGGAAAGGCCGTAAGTGCTATTCACCACTCTTGTTAAGGTGATAGTGCCCCTTTTCGCAGGCGATGACGAACTCTTCGGCTGTCGCCTTCAGGTCCTCCCACTTCTGGCGAATCTCATCCGCTTCCTCCGGGTCGACCGCCGAATCATCCGCCATCGACTCATGCACGGCATCAAGCAGATCGGAGAACTCGCGCATCAGCCGCCGCGTGCGATCGAAGATCAATACCTCGTTGGTCTTGTGCAGGTCGGCAACCGGGTTGGGCACGAAGAATCCGCCCGCCTCGTTGCACAGCCAGCGAACGAGCATGATGTCCCGGGTGATCAGGTACATGTCGCGCACGCGATCCAGTGGATTGCGTGCCCCGGACTGGTCCGGGTCGGCTTCATTGGCCGGTGGCTCACACCACTTGTATACCAGCGCCGGCGAGACGCGCAGCTCGGCGGCCACCCGCTTCACCCCCGGCTCATCCACCGCCTGGCGGATCACTTCGTAACTTTTCACAGGTGCCTCCCGCACACTCGCGTCTACTTGCGCTCCAGCTTCGGGAACAGCGGCTTACCTTCGCCAAGCTGATGTCCGGCCGGTAGAGTGGCGCCCATCAGTTCATCAAACGTCTTCCCCTCGATACTGACGTTGAGCTGCGCCAGCCCCTCCACCGCCTTGCTGGGCAGCACGGGGATCAGCGAAACCAGCGCCTTCATGATCGCCTGAGCGGAAAGGTTGAGCACGGTTGAGAGCCGCTGCGCCTTCTCCGGGTCCTTTGCGAGCTTGAACGGCTCAGTGGCGTCGATGTAGCCATTGGTCTGCCGCGCCAGCTCAATCGGCAGCATCGCGGCCGCCTGGAGGTCATACTCCAGATACGCCTTGCGCACCTCGTCGGCGAGCTTGTTGGTCTTTTCCACCAGCGCCTGGTCGATCGCCTCAAGAGCCCCCTGCGAATCAGGCACTTTGCCCTCGCGATACTTGCCGATCATCTTGATCGTGCGGTTCAGGCAGTTGCCCAGCACGTTGGCCAGTTCGTTGAAACTCTTGTTGAAATCGGCCTCGGTCCAGTCCAGGTCTGAGCCGAAGCTGGCCGCGCGAACCATGTAATAGCGGAGTGCGTCCTGGCCGTAGGTCCCGGCCACGTCGCGCAGCTTCTGCATGTCGATGAAGTTGCCCATCGACTTGCTCATCTTCTTGCCTTCGCTGGTCCACCAGCCGTGGGCAAAAATCTGCTTCGGCAACGGCTCGCCCAGCGACATCAGCATGGCCGGCCAATAGACCGCGTGGAACCAGAGGATCTCCTTGCCGATGATGTGCACGCCCGGCCAATATTTGCGATACAGCGAATCATCACCAGACCCGTAGCCCAGCGCGGTGATGTAGTTGGAGAGAGCATCCATCCAGACGTAGACAACATGCTCAGGATCATTTGGCAGCGGAATGCCCCACTTGAGTGTCGCGCGGCTGATGGACAGGTCATCCACACCCGCCCTGAGCTTGCTGATCACTTCATTGCGCCGGCTCTCGGGCTGGACGAAGTCGGGATGCTCCTCGATGTACTTAAGCACCTGCGGCACATACTTGCCCAGGCGGAAGAAGTAGCTGTTTTCCTTGTAGCGCACCAGCGGCCGGCCGGAGATGGGGCTTCTGTAGTCGTTGTTCTTGGCCTCGGTCTCGGTGACGAACTCCTCCTGGCCCTCGTCATACCAGCCTTCGTAGGAGCCCAGATAAATGTCATCCCTGGCAACCATCCGGCGGATGATCTCCTGCACCGACTCACGATGCCGCTGTTCTGTGGTGCGGATGAAGTCCGTATTGCAGATGCCAATCTCCTGCCAAAGCTCACGGAAGACCTGGGCATTCTTGTCGGCCAGCGCCCTGGGCTCAGTCCCAAGCTGGGCGGCCGTCTTCACCATCTTTATACCGTGCTCATCCGTACCGGTGAGGAAATGAACATCCTCGCCGCAAAGCTTATGAAACCGCGCCAGCACATCAGTGCAGACGGTGCAGTAAGCATGCCCCAGGTGCGGCTCGCCATTGGGGTAGTAGATCGGTGTCGTGATGTAGTACGTCTTATTCATGGGTGCCTTCGTGTGTATGGAGGTTAGACTGTATTGCAGGGATAGCTACGCTGCAACGGTGGATAGGGGCAAGACCAAGCTTGCCCCTTGATACCCATCCAGCATAGCAACACTATCCCTCAGCCGCCCATTCGCAAGACTGTGACTTGGACATGCGAGAACATCCATCCGCACTCGGATGACAATACAGCTCTCAACACCCAGGCCCCGGAAGAACGGCTACGAAAGATAGGCACGAGGCGGCGCTGGTTGCGCCGCCTCGTGCTGTTTGGTCAGGCATATGGATCAGTACGTGATCTCGCCTGTGTAGGGTTGGCCGTTGACGGTGATGTCGTACCCGTCGCCGGCGCGCTTTACGTGGATGTCGTAGGTCTTGCCGCGAAGCTGGCGCTTCACCGAGACCTCGTTCCAGTTGCTGGGCAGGCAGGGATTGATCGCCAGGCCCTTGTAGCCGGGCTGGATGCCGCAGAAGTACTCGACCACGGCACGGAACATCCAGCCGGCCGTGCCGGTGATCCAGCCGCTGATCGAGTCGCCGGCCCGGCCGTTGTCCGGGCCAAGGTACTGGTTGGTGAAGGCGTACGGCTCACAACCTGACACCGACGAGGGATGTGCGTCGTTGTCGGGCATCACCTTGTGATAGCTGCGCAGGGCCTCGTCGGCTCGCCCGGCCGACAGGTCGGCCACTATCTTAAATGCCGTGCCATGGCAATATGGCGTGCAGTTCTCATACATGCCCGGCAGCAGCATGGTCACGCGGCCGACGTTTTCATCGCGGGCGGTATACGCCGGCCAGAGGGTCAGCGAGCCGTGATCGGACTCCAGCATGGTGTCGACGGCCTTCAAGCACTTCTCCTTGCGCTCGCCCTGGGCGAGGCCGGTAAGGACCGCCCATGTCTGGGTGTTAAGATAGACCCTGCCTTCCTTGTTACTGGCCGAGCCCACGGGGTTGCCGAAATCGCTGTAGCCGGCGAGATACCAGTTGCCGTCCCAGGCATGCTTGTCGATGGCATCCTTGATACGGGCGGCACGCTGCTTCATCTCCTCCTCTAGGGCGGGATCGTTGAAGACCTCGCGAGCCATCTCCTGCAGCAGGACCAGGCTGTAGTAGAGCGCCATGCTGGTCCAGACGCTCTCGCCCTTGCCGCGCTTACCCATCCAGTTGAGCGAATCGTTCCAGTCGCCCTCGTGGGCCAGCACCAGGCCGTGGACGCCCACATCCTCGCTCAGATGCCGCGCACCCTGGAGCATGTGCTCCTTGACGGTGGCCTCGCCCTTGTCGAGGTACGGCACAACTTCGTCGAGCAGACCGACGTCGCCGGTTTCCTTCAGATAGGCCGCGATCGTGGGCGTGATCCACGCCGGGCCGTCGGAGTAGTGATGCGGCTGAAGCGGCAGCCAGCCGCGCACGCCGTGGCCATCGCTGTGCTGATGTGCGAGTGTCTCCTTGATCTTGGCCTTCGCCAGCGGAGCATTGAACGGCAAGATGCCCCAGGCATCCTGGAGCGTGTCGCGGAAGCCGCGAGCGCCATCGCGGCCGAACTCCACGCAGAGCTGGATCTGCTGCTTGGCCCAGATGTTCACCAGGCGATTGATCTTCTCGTCGGGCGTCTGCACCCAGACGCGCGAGAGCATGTCCTGCTTATCTGCCAGCAACTTTT
>JAKORQ010000538.1 GCA_029777755.1 Planctomycetota bacterium | reverse complement strand
GAAGTCAAAGGGCTTGAGGCGGTCGGCCGTGAGCCAGACGGCATTTCCCTCGCTCTTGCCGAACTTCTTCCCGGTGGAGTCGGTGATCACCGGCATGGTCAGCCCGAATGCCCGGCCGCTCTCCCCTTCCATCTTGCGGATCAGGTCAATGCCGGCGGTGATGTTGCCCCACTGGTCAGATCCGCCAAGCTGCAGGACGCAGTTGTGCTCCTTGTACAGCTTGTAGAAGTCGTAGCCCTGGAGGAGCTGGTAGCTGAACTCGGTGTAGCTCATCCCCTCCTCGCTGCTCTCCATGCGGGTGCGTACCGAGTCCTTTGCGAGCATGCTGCCGATGCGGAAGTACCGGCCAATATCGCGGAGGAAGTCGATAGCGCTCATCTGGCCGAACCAGTCGAGGTTGCTGACGATCGTCGCCGGCGCGGTGGGATGGTTGAAATCCAAAAACTTCTGGAGCACGCGGCGAAGTCCCTCGACATTCTTTGCCACCGCCTCCTTGGTGAGGAATTGCCGCTCGGAGGTCTTGCCGGAGGGATCACCGATCAGCCCGGTAGCGCCGCCGACGATGGCGATAGGCCGAATGCCGTTGCGCTGGGCATACATCAGGCCGAGGATGGCGACCAGGTGGCCGACGTGCAACGAGTCGGCGGTCGGGTCAAACCCGGCGTACGCCGCAATCTGTCGCGTGCGGGCAAGCTCTTCCAGTTTGGCATCCAGCTCGGGGTCTGAAGCCTGCTGAAACAATCCTCTCGACTGCAGGTCGGCAACAATTCCCATCTGTTACATCACCCTTCTGTGTTCGTGGCGAAAGGCGGATTCTAAGTTTCAGCGGCGGAAGCGCCAAACGAACGGAACCTCCCCTGCGAGACTCCCAGTTCGGCAAGTGTGATGTGCTGCATGCCTTGCGGTGAACCAACGGTATTTCTGGACGTCATTATCTATATGCTGGAATTGCGGGCTGGGCCAAACGGGTTTATATTTCGGGCCTTGAAGGCATCAAAGGGAGACGCTTTGCCGGACTGATGAGGGTCCGACCTCGCCTCCCAGGAGTGACGTGATGGAACGGCAGATCGCTCCAGTTGGCCGAGTAGAATCTTCACATAAGACTATTCAGCTAAATGGGTTAAAAGTCGGTAGCACCGGCCGCGTAGTTGGGATCAACTGCGAGAGGGAGCTGAAGCGTCGCCTTCTGGAGATGGGCTTCTGTAATGGAGTGCGCGTTGAGGTTGTCCGCCGCGCACCGCTGGGAGACCCGATCGAGTTCCGCCTCAGGGGATACCACCTGTCATTGCGAGCTGATCAGGCCAAACATATCCGGGTCGTGCCGGATTGATGGATCACTGTTTCGCAGAGAGCCAATTGATCCGCCTGGCAAAGCGTTCGTACGACGAGTGAGCCGATGGCAGTATGCTGCGACGCAAATTCGAACACCACTACGCGTAATGATGTTTTCACCATTGCCCTGGCGGGGAATCCCAACAGCGGCAAGACAACCATCTTCAACGCCCTGACCGGTCTGCGCCAAAAGGTAGGCAACTACCCAGGTATAACGGTGGAGCGCAAGGTCGGGCGGTGCCGCCTGCCCGACGGCACCGATGCCCAGATCGTTGACCTGCCCGGAACCTATAGCCTGATCAGCCGTTCGCCGGATGAAGTGGTCGCCATGGAAGTGTTGCGCGGCCTGCGGAAAGACACGCCGCAGCCGGACGTGGTGATCGTGGTCGTGGATGCCTCCAACCTACAGCGCAATCTCTACCTGGTGTCGCAGCTCATCGAGCTTGGCTGCCGCATGGTGGTGGCGCTGAACATGGTCGATATCGCCGCCCGGCGCGGTATCGCTGTCTCGGCACAAGAGCTCTCAAATCAGCTCGGCGGCGTTCCGGTAATACCAGTAGTAGGCCACAAGGGCGAAGGAATTGAGCAGCTCAAGGCGGCGATCTCGTCGGCGCGGGTCGCTCCCATGCCGGATTGGCCGCTGCCGGAGCCGATGAAGGAAGAATTAACGATCGTCGGCGGCGGGCTGGCGATCATCGATAGCGAAGAGGGTCTGGATGCCCCTTCGGCCGGTCTGCCCCGCGATGGCCTTGCCCCTGCCAATGGCAGCCCTCAGCGCGAGCGGCTGGACCGCTATCGAGCCATTGCAGAGCGTCTACTGGTGGGAGACAGTGCCGCTGACCTGGCCGCCATCGCCCGTCGCGAGCCAGTGGTATCCATGCTGACCTCGGCCCATCAGCGGATGGAGCAGATCGGCCTGGATCCCATGGAAGCCGATGTCGAGGCGCACTACCGCTGGATCGAGGCTGTCACCGCCAGATGCACAAAGAGCATCGACGCGCAGACCACCACCACGCCCGCTTCCACTGAGACACCATCCCCAGACAGCTCACGCAAGCGTTCCCTCTCCGAGCGGGTTGACAGCGTGTTGGTCCACCGCGTCTGGGGACTGCTCATATTCGCGGCGATCATGGCATCGCTGTTCGTCAGCATCTTTTGGCTCGCCGACCCGATCATGGGCGCAATTGAGGATGCCATCTCGGCCGTGGCCGGCGCTATCACTGAGAACATGAGCGATGGCCCGCTCAAGGCGCTGATCGTTGACGGCATCTTCGCCGGCGTCGGAGGCGTGGTCGTCTTTGTCCCACAGATCGCCCTGCTGTTCCTGTTTCTCTCAATACTTGAGGACAGCGGCTACCTGGCACGGGCGGCTTTCCTGATGGATCGGCTTCTCTCTCGGGTTGGCCTGCACGGGAAGAGCTTCATTCCGCTGCTCTCCAGTTTCGCGTGTGCCATCCCCGGCGTGATGGCGACGAGAACCATCGAGAATCCCAAGGATCGGCTGGCCACCATACTGGTCGCACCGTTCATGAGCTGCAGTGCCCGTCTGCCGGTCTACACGTTGCTGATCGGCGTGTTTTTCGCTCAGTACTCGGCAATGGCTAAAGCCGGCATCATGCTTTCGCTATATGCGCTGGGTATCGTGGCGGCCGTCATCAGCGCCTTTATCTTCAAGAGAGTATTGCTGCGCGGGCCAACCCCGGCATTCATCCTCGAGCTGCCCAGTTACAAGCTACCCCAGATCTCCCAGGTAGCGCGGACGGTATGGGTGAATGCCTTCGAGTTTCTCCGCCGGGCAGGAACGATCATTTTCTCCATGAGCGTGCTGCTGTGGGCGATAAGCTATTACCCGCGACTGCCGGAGACTCAGGCCGCCAGCATCTACGCCGAGGCGCTAGCGCAGAATGATGGCGACGAGGAGGCGGCCGAGATTGCCGTGGCCGCGGCCCAGCAGCATTACAGCATCGCTGGCCGGTTTGGCCATGCCATCGAGCCGCTGATTCGCCCGCTGGGATACGACTGGAAGATCGGCGTGGGACTGCTGGGGTCGTTCGCCGCCCGCGAGGTGTTCGTCAGCACCATGGCCATCACGTATGCCAGTAGCGATGATGACCTGGGCCAAGCCATGCTCAACGACACATATCCACCCAGTTACGGGGAGCTCGCCGGCAAACCAGTCTGGACTCCGCTCATCGCCTCCAGTGTGCTTGTCTGGTTCGTGCTTGCGATGCAGTGCATGAGCACTCTTGCAGTGGTCAAGCGTGAGACGGGCGGCTGGAAGTGGCCGCTTTTCATGCTCGTCTACATGAACGCCCTGGCTTACATCGTCTGCCTGGCGATATACCAGGTCGGAATCAGGCTGTAGACTACCGACCTGCGGGCAAGTGAAACCGAACCAAACGGCTTTCCTCGCGTAATACGGATGACATAGCAGGCACAGAAGGCGTTTGACGCATTCTAGGAATTGTTTTAGAGTCTTTGCCCTTCGGTAAGGCAGGTTTGACCCTTCCTGAGCTGATGGACGTGGGCTGCGGGCCAGGAGGCCCTGCTTCAATGG
>JAKORQ010000537.1 GCA_029777755.1 Planctomycetota bacterium | reverse complement strand
CGGCAAAACGACTGCAAACCTCGGCGACCCGAAAATCGGGCGCCCCGCAGGGGAGAGAGAAGACTTGTTGCACGATTTCATAAACTGGATCCGAGAGGATCTGGGCAGGTTCAGCGAGGACGGACAGTCCTGGTCGCACCAGCTCCATGAGTCGCTTTTCATGTGGAACATCATCGAGGGCACGCACGTGCTCACGATCATGTTCTTCGCGGGCACGATCTGGATGATCGACCTGCGCATGATGGGCATCGCCTTCAAGAACATGCCGCTGTCGAAGCTCTCCGACCGCGTCCTGCCGATCACCATCGTCTCGCTGATGGCGATGATCGTGACGGGCATCATCGCCTTCATCGGCCGCGATCCGCTGATGTACTACCACAACATCTGGTTCCGCCTGAAAATGGTGTTCCTGGTTGCGGCCATGATCAACATTCTCTGGTTCCACTACCGGGTCCAGAAGAGCGACGTCGCATGGGACGTCATCCCGCCGATGAGCGATCCCCTGCCGGTCAAGAAAACGCTGTGGCTTGCGGGCTTCATCGCCTCGTCCTTCGCGCTGCTGGTCAGCTTCCTGATCAGTGGCGATGCGTGGGTGCTTTCGTCCGTGCGCATCCTGCTGTTCATCGCCGGTCTGGTGACGCTGTTCATGCTGATCCACAAGCGCACGCCGGGTCTGCCGCTGGTTGTGAAACTGTCGGGCGCCCTGTCGATGCTGGCCTGGTTCCTGATCATCATCTTCGGCCGCTTCATCGCTTACGACTGGTTCTACTGCGAGAAGGAAACCACGACGCCTGGCTCGCTGATGTATGTCCTGCAGGAGTGCGATAGCGCGTTGGCCTTCCGTGAAGGCGATGGCGCAACCATTGAAGAAGAGATCTTCGAGGAGGAGGAAGCTGCTCCCGAAGGCGGCGCGACCGAGGAGGCTGCCCCCGCCGAAGGCGAGGCAGCTCCCGCTGAAGGCGCTGCTCCGACTGAACAACCCGCTCCGGCTCAACCCACTCCTGGTCAGGGGAACTGATCCATGACCTTCGAAGACATTTTCAAAGGTATCCCCGGCGCGTCCGAATTCGTCACCGAGATGCCGAAGATCTGGCCGTTCTCGCTCTGGCAGGACGTCTACGCTCCGTTCGGCGCGCTCCACCTTGTGGGCCTCGCCCTGATGGGCGGCGCGGTCATCCTGCTCAACCTCCGCCTCATGGGCGCGGGCATCAAGGAAGAGCCGCTTCCGCAGCTCGAGAAAACCTTGCGGCCCTGGCTCATCACCGGTCTCGCCATCGTTCTGGGAACGGGCATCATCATCGGCGTGCTGAACTCGGACAAGCTCTACAAATCGGTGCCGTTCTTCATCAAGATGGTGT
>JAKORQ010000536.1 GCA_029777755.1 Planctomycetota bacterium | reverse complement strand
GACCGTCCCACTGGCGAACGCCCCGGTTCCATTGGTGAGCAGCCATTCCTGGCTCAGGAATGGGTCGAGTTTTCCGCCGGTCTGAATCGAGTATCTCGACATGGCACCGAGTGTAAGAACCGTGACAGTAGTGTCACAAGGTGTCAAATCATTGGCCCGGTTTTGCGGTTTGTGATGAACCCCACGTTGGGACATAATCTTTATACCATGGCCAAGAGACAACCAAGCCGCAATCAGCCCGGCTCTTCCGCCGGTCAACCCGCTAGCCGGAAGAAATCTCCAGCCCCCAAGCGCCCGGAGCAGCCTGCAGAATCGGCCGTCAAGCCTGACGCAGCATTTCCGCAAGCCGAGATGGCGCCGGCGACGTCCCCAGTCCCCCCGCGTGCGGCCACCCATGCTACACCCGACGCAAGCTCACCTCGGGCCGATCGCACACCCGAACCCGGAACGGTTGGCCGGGATGCCGGGATTCCCTCCCCGGACATTCCCTCCGGCCTGCCTACTCCTTCGCGCGGCGCGATACCGCTCTCAGAGCAACCATCCCGCATAAGCGACATGCCGCAGCGCGATTTCTCGTCCCGAACAATATCTGAGCCGCACACGCCCTCCATCCCGTCAGGCGAAGAGGTCATGGAGGAAGCGTCCGGCCCCCTGCCGCTGCTGTTCGAGTGCGCCTGGGAAGTGTGCTGGCAATTGGGCGGCATCTATACGGTGCTCAAGACGAAGGCCGCCGCCATGATCAAGCGCTGGGGCGACCGGTACTTCCTGATTGGCCCATACAACCCGCAGACGGCCGCGGTTGAGTTTGAGGAGCAGCCGACCGAAGGGTTTATTCGCCAGACGCTCGATCAACTGCGCGCCCAGGGCATCCCTTGCCACTATGGAAGGTGGCTGATTCCCGGCCGGCCGAGGGTGATCCTGCTGGACTACCGCGCCCGCTTCGGGACCATGGATACCGACCGGTACTTCATGTGGAAGGACCACGGCATCGGGCTTAAGCCCGACGATGGCGAAGTGAATGAAGTCGTGGCATTCGGCTTCACCGTGGCCGAGTTTTTCCGCAACCTCTGCGTGTTCGTGAAGGACCAGGGCATTCTCGCCCACTTCCACGAGTGGATGGGCGGGGTGGCGGTGCCGCGTATCGCGCACATGCAGTTGCCGATCGCCACGGTCTTCACCACCCATGCCACGCTGCTTGGCCGATACCTCGCTTCCGACAATCCATACTTTTACCAGCACCTGCCCTTCCTTGATTCCGAGCGGGAAGCACAACATTACGGCATCTATCCACGCCACCAGATCGAGAAGGCGGCTGCCCATGCCGCGACCGTCTTCACGACGGTATCAGAGGTGACGGCTTTCGAGGCGGAGCGTCTGCTGGGCCGCCGGGCGGAAGTCATTTTGCCCAACGGGCTGAATATCCAGCGGTTCGCGGCACTGCATGAGTTCCAGAACCTCCATCGCAAGTACAAGGAGGAGATCAACGAGTTTGTGATGGGGCATTTCTTCCCCTCCTACACGTTTGACCTGGATAACACCATCTACGTCTTCATCGCCGGCCGATACGAGTACAAGAACAAGGGCATGGACATGTTCATCGAGGCGATGCACCAGCTTAACTGCCGCCTCAAGGAACTGCCCAACCGCCCGACGGTGGTGGCGTTCATCATCACCCGCGCCCAGACCCGCGGCTACAACGTGACCGCTCTGCACAACCGCACGATGTTCGAGGAGTTGCGCGATGCCTGCATGGACATCAAGGAGCGCATGGGGCAGAACCTGTTCATGGCGGTGGCCCGCGGCCGGATGCCGGGATTTGACGAGCTGCTGTCAGAGGATGACTCGGTGCGCCTCAAGCGCGTCATGCATGCCTATCGCACCGGACGCCAGCCGACGATCGTCACCCATGACATGGTTGATGACGTCAACGACCCGATCCTCAAGCACCTGCGGCATCGCCAGTTGTTCAACCATCCCGAGGACCCGGTGAAGGTGATCTTCCACCCGGACTTCGTCTCGGCGACCAGCCCGTTGTGGCGCATCGACTACGAACAGTTTGTCCGCGGCTGCCACATCGGTGTTTTCCCCAGCTACTACGAGCCGTGGGGCTATACGCCGATGGAGTGTGTGGCCATGG
Organism: Planctomycetota bacterium; assembly: GCA_029777755.1. GTDB lineage: Bacteria > Planctomycetota > Phycisphaerae > Tepidisphaerales > Tepidisphaeraceae > CAIQIQ01. The sequence goes on along the minus strand of JAKORQ010000536.1, from coordinate 1,613 downwards.
GACTGCCGGCCATCACTACCGACCTCTCCGGGTTCGGTGCGTACGTGCAGAGGCACATCCCCAATAATAACGAAGAAGGCCTGGTGGTGATCAATCGCCAGAACCAGAGCTTCGACCAGGCCACGCAAGAGCTGGTTGACTACCTGTTCAACTTCGTGCAGCTCACGCGGCGACAGCGAATCGAGCTGCGCAATCGCGTGGAGAGGCTGTCGGAGATGTTCGACTGGTCGGCACTGTCGCGACACTACAAGGAAGCACACGACCTTGCGCTGGGCAGAAAGGGAATCGCCCGCCCCGGCTCAATTGAAGTGCGCCTGCTGTAGCGGCTACTTCGTGTACATGGGACGATCGCCGTGCAGTGCCTGCTGAGGCTCGGGGTTCTCGCCCCGCGAGATCTTCCCCAGCGCGCAGACATGGCGCGACATGTATTGTTTCCATGTCTCGAAACCAAACTCCTGCTGAAGGTGGGCGATGGTGATAGCCGGATCAACAGGCTCGATATACAACGTAGCCGTGTCCACGTCACCCTGGATATTGACCCTCGGTCCATACTTCGCGGCGATCCGCTCGGGAAGGGCATAGTTGAAGTCCGAGTGGCAGACAGCGAAGTCGAGATTTATGTCGCGCCAGATGACATCAACCTGTCCGCCGGTCTGTGCCGTCACCCGGCCACACGGGTCAATGAAGCGCGACTTGCTCGACCGCACCGATGAGATCACGTGATACTGGTGCAGCGCGGCGTAAGCCTGCAGCATGAACCCGCCGTTGTATGCCGAGCACCAGAAGACAGCCCGCACATCCTTGTCCGCCAGTTTCCGCCAGTTGTGAGAAAAACCGGCGTCGAAACAGATCTGGATGGCTATGCGCCCGAAATCCAGGTCAAACACGGGCAGATCGCGACCGGGTGCGATGCCACCTTCAAACTCAGTGTACTGCGGCGAACTTGTGACCGGCTGGAGCTTGTCATAGATGCCGACGATCTCGCCACTCCTGCCGATCACCACGGCCGAGTTGAACAGTTGCCCTTCCCGCTTCGTCACCAGGGGGCAGATGATGTAGCATCGCCGCTCGCGAGCGATGCGCGATACCGCATCGATAGTCTGGCCGGGCACCGGCTCCGCCAGTTCAGGAGGCGGCACATACCCCCTTGGGCTGATGCAGGTCTCCGGCAGAACGACCAGGTCAGTGCCGTCGGCCGCCGCGATCGACAGCAGTTCCATCACCCGCTGCCGCATCTTCTCCACGGTTGCGGGAATGTCCCCGGCGAAACAGACAGTCGCAATGCGTGCCCGTGTGTTCATGACCTAATCTTACCATGCGGCTATTGGCCGACGGAGAAATCTCGCTTCAGGGCACTCTTGCGCCTATGGCGCAGAAGCGCCAGCTCGATCAGGTGCGAGAGCAGCCTGGGATACGGGATACCGGAGGCTTCCATCAACTTGGGATACATGCTGATAGAGGTGAAGCCCGGCATGGTGTTCACCTCATTGAAGTAGAACGTTCCGCTTGCCTTGTCGAGCAGAAAATCGCAGCGGGTCAGGCCTTCACCTTCCAGAGCTACGAAGACTCTCGCGGCCACCTGTCGCACCTTATCCTGCTGCGCAGGCGAGAGG
>JAKORQ010000535.1 GCA_029777755.1 Planctomycetota bacterium | reverse complement strand
GTGCGCCCTGGGGCAGCGGGTAGGCGATCTCTCAGCGATCGCCGCCGCTGCCTGCCACATGGCGTAGATATCGTCAGTTACACGCGCGGAATGGCTGGTCGTGTTGGCCTGAACAGGCCAAGTCCCCCGGTAAGCGACACCATGATTCGCGAGGGCAGGCTCGCCAGGCCGGTTTTCTCCGGGATGGTGCCGGGAAGCTCGTCCGGATCCGGCTCGCGGTTCGCGGTCATCCTCTTGATGTCTTCTGGCTCCGCGACACCAACCAGAAGCAGGGCGTCCAGGTACCTGGCCTCCAGCTTCATGCGGTGCTCCCACGTCTGCCACATGATCGTCTTGATCGGATGCACGTACAGGTGATACCAGCGATCCCAGCTCTCCACGGCATCGGTTCTTGGAATGCGCTGTAGCTTCACCTCGCGATCCGCCAGTGCATACACTTTCTCAAGATAATAGTGCTCAAATCGCGGCGTTGCCTCGAGGTGCGCGCGGTGTGCGAGCCGGAAGCGAAAGTACCCGGAATACTGGGCAAGGTTCTTAAGGTGTGGCCGGATCTGCGGATCATCGGCCATCTGATTGCCCAGCTGCCGAGCCTTGGCAAAGGTGCTGGTATGCACCACAATTCGCGTGCGGGACATCTACCCCTCCTGGTCGAACGACTCCCCTTACAAGGTGTGGAACAAATCCCTCCTGCATAGGCGGACACAGCAATGTCCGCGCCAGTTGAGGATGGATGGTCAAATCGTTCGCTTGAGGCCGCATCGCGACAGCACAAGGACATCAGCGCGGTGACATTTTACCATCGCGGCAGGCTCAACTACGGCGGAATGTCAACAGCATCGACGCAATTACAAGATAAGATGGGCTAAGCCGAGAAACGAGAGGAACCCGACAAAATCGGTGATTGTCGTGACGAAGATGGTCGCCGACTGCGCGGGGTCGAACCCCATTGCCCGCATGGCAAATGGCACCGCTACACCGGCGACGCACGCCACCGTCATGGTGATGGTTAGCGCCGTGGCGACTGCCACACCCAGCAGGACTCCATGGTCAAAATGAAGTGTCCACGCCACGAGCGACACGATCGATCCAATCACCATACCGCTGCTGAGTCCTACCAGCAGCTCGCGCTTGAAGACGCGCCGCAGGCGCGTCTGGTCGACTTCGCCCAGCGCGATCCCCCGTATCGCCACCGCCATGGCCTGCGCGGCCGCATTGCCACCCATCCCCGCAATCACCGGCATGTACACCGCCAGGATTGCCATCTTCGCGATGGTGTTCTCAAAGAATCCCACCACGCTGGCGGCGGCGCAGGCAGTCACCAGGTTCACGATCAGCCAGAGGATCCTCTTGCGGAAGCTGAACTGCCACGGGCTGGTGAGTCTCTCGCCCGGGCCGGCGCCGGAAAGCCGCTGCAGGTCCTCGGCCGCCTCCTGTGAGATGATGTCAATCACATCATCCACAGTCACGATCCCCAGCAGGCGTCCTCCAGGCGACACGACCGGCAGCGCCAGGTAGTTGTATCGGCGGAAGAGATCTGCTACGTCCTCCTGGTCCATGTTTGCCGGCAGCGAGGTCACTTCCGTCCGCGCGACCCTGTGGAGTGGCGTATCCGGCGGCGCGAGGATCAGGTCGCGCATATTGATCACGCCCTTTAGGCGGAACTTGTCGTCCACCAGGTACACGTAAAACATCTCGCCGGTCTGCGAGCGCAGGCGGCGCAACTCATGGATTCCCTGTTCGACCGTCAGGTACTCGGGCAGGGCGGTCACTTCCGGGGTCATGATGCCGCCGGCCTTGTCTGGTGGATACTGCTCAAGTTCCCGGACTTCCGACGCATGCTCGGGCGACAACTCGCTGACCAGTTGTTCATGCAGCTCGCTGGTGACATTCTCCAGCACGTCCACGCGGTCATCAGCGTCCATCGCCGCCAGCACCATCGATGCTTCCGGCGGCGGCATTTTCTCGATGACCTTCGCTGCGTCCTCAGGATCTAGTTCTGCCAAAACCTTTCCGGCCGTGTTGGGGTCAAGATACTCGGCCACTTCTGCCGCCTGGTCGGGCTCGAGGCGACGCAGGACCACGGCTCCATCCGGCGCGGGAATCTCCTCGATCTGCTCGGATATGCGCGCAGTCTCGGAAACGCGCTCCAGATTCTCCTTCTCGTCCATGTCTCGGGCGTCGTCAGTCATCAGCGGGCCAAGTTTAGGATGAATGGCCAGCAGATGAAAACGCGCGGCAATTTGACGGGCGCGTGTCGCGACACCTACGCTGATCATAGTTGAGACGTGATCTCAACTGCGGACAGCCATGTCCGATTAGGTCCCCATTTTCGAAGGTAGAAGGAGAGTCACAAAAAATGGCATTTGCTCTGGATCCGCTGCCGTATTCGCACGATGCGCTCGAACCCTGGATCGACAAGCAGACCATGGAAATCCATCACGGAAAGCACCATCAGGCCTACGTGGCCAACCTCAATAAGGCCCTTGAGAGCGCCCCGGAACT
>JAKORQ010000057.1 GCA_029777755.1 Planctomycetota bacterium | reverse complement strand
TCACTGCAACGCTCGCCCCGCTTGACGCATCACCTTTCCCGATAGCTTAACTGGTACCGCGCAAGTGTGATGCGCTGCCGATCTCGCCTGGGCTGACGCGATTGCATGGGCGGCCCTCTTTTTTGCCGTCCTCCCCAGCAAGCCCTGCTATTATTCTCGCGTCCTGAGGGCGGAATGCCTGTCGGCAGGAGGCAGTTTGCATAAATGCCGGTAGACGCGGCATCCGCATCTGCTAATGATGAGTAAAGCCCGGTGGTCCACCAGGCTCAAGGGAAGCGTGAATATGTCTGACTTTATCAATCCCAACCTGCGTACCTTCCAGGTCTTCCCCGATGTTCCCGAGCCGCTTCAGCCGCTGGTAGAGCTTTCCCAGAATTTGTGGTGGGTATGGCACCCCGACGCGGCCGATCTGTTTCGCCGGCTCGATCGCAGCCTGTGGGAAGAGGTCTATCACAGCCCGGTAAAGCTCCTTGGTCGAATCGATCAGGGCAAACTGTTGGCCGCCTCGAGAGACCAGGGATATCTCGCCCACATGCGCCGCGTGTATGACGCATTCCGCCGACACATGGAGGCGCACGGCTGGTTCCACGACAATCATCAGGACAAGGACAAACTGCTGGTCGCCTACTTCTCCGCTGAGTATGGCCTGCATGAATCGCTGCCGATCTATTCCGGCGGCCTGGGCGTACTGGCCGGCGATCACCTGAAGTCCGCCTCTGAGATAGGCATGCCGCTGGTGGCAGTTGGCCTGCTGTATCGCAACGGCTACTTCCAGCAGTATCTCTCCGGCGACGGCTGGCAGCAGGAGTCTTACCCCGAGCTGGACTTTTACAACCTGCCGCTGGAGCCGGTGCGCTATACCGACGGCTCGCCGATGCATGTGCGGGTGGACATGCCCGAGCAGGCGGTGTTCTGCAAGGTGTGGAAGGCGCAAATCGGACGGATCCCGCTGTACCTGCTGGATACCAACCTCCCGGAGAATGACCCGCAGGACCGCGAGATCACCTCGCGCCTCTATGGCGGCGGCACGGAGATGCGCATACGCCAGGAGATTGTGCTGGGCATCGGCGGAGTGCGCGCCCTGCAGGCGCTGAACATCAACGCCAATGTCTTCCACATGAACGAGGGACACTCCGCCTTCCTGGCGCTGGAGCGCATCCGGATGCTGCTGGAGGACTCCACCCTCACCTTTGATGAGGCCCGCCAGCAGGTGATGGCAACCAACGTCTTCACCACGCACACGCCGGTGCCGGCCGGGATCGATACCTTCCATCCCGACCTGATGGTGAAGTACTTCCGCAACTACTGGCCGCAGCTCAAGCTGGATGAAAAGGGCTTTTTGGGCCTTGGCCGCGAGGACCCGGGCAACCACGCCCAGGGCTTCTCGATGGCGGTATTGGCGCTGCGCCTGGCCGACTCGTGCAACGGTGTCTCGCGCCTGCATGGCGATGTGTCGCGCGGCATGTGGCACAACCTCTGGCCAAAGGTGCCGCGGCATGAGATCCCCATCAGGCACATCACCAATGGCATCCACACGCGCACCTGGCTGGCGCCGGAGATGATGTTCCTGCTGGAGCGCTACCTGGGCGAGAAGTGGATGTCGAATCCCACTGACCAGTCGGCGTGGGAGGAAGTGTCACAGATCCCGGATGAGGAGCTGTGGCGTGCCCATGAGCGCTGCCGCGAGCGGCTGGTGCACTGGGCAAGGAAGATCCACAAGGAACAGCTCCAGAAGCGCGGCGCGAGCTATGACGAGCAGATGGCGGCGGATGAGGTGCTCGACCCGGATGCGCTGACCATCGGGTTTGCCCGCCGCTTCGCCACCTACAAGCGCGGCGCCCTGCTGCTGCGCGATCCTGAGCGCCTGCGGCGGCTGCTGGAGGACACGCATCGCCCCATCCAGATCATCTTCGCGGGCAAGGCCCACCCGGCCGACCACGAGGGCAAGGAGCTGATCAAGGCGATCGTCAACTTCGCCCGCAATCCCGGGGTTCGCCGACGCATCCTGTTTATCGAGAACTACGACATGAACGTCGCCCGCTACCTCGTGCAGGGTGTGGACGTCTGGCTCAACACGCCACGTCGGCCTTACGAGGCATCGGGAACCAGCGGCATGAAGGCGGCCGCCAATGGCGTGCTCAACTGCTCGGTGCCCGACGGCTGGTGGGATGAGGGATACAGCGCCGACGTCGGCTGGTCGATCGGCCACGGCGAGCACTACTCCGATCCCAACTACCAGGACCAGATCGAGTCGGTGGCGCTCTACGAGCTGCTGGAGAAACAGATCGTGCCGGCGTTCTACAACCGCGGCGCCGATGGCCTGCCGCGAGAGTGGATCTTACGCATGAAGAACTCGCTGCGCAAGCTGGCGCCGGTGTTCAACACCAACCGCATGGTGAAGGACTACGCCGAGATGTTCTACATCCCGGCCCACCAGCGCGGCGAAGCACTGGCGGCCAACAGCCTGGAGCGTTCCAGGGCACTGGCGCATGCCAAGGAGATGTACCACAAGAAGTGGAACTCCATCCGCATACTCAGCGTGCATGCCACCGGCACCGGCCACTACAAGGTCGGCGACGAGATGACGGTCGAGGCAACGCTGGACCTGCCGGAACTGAAGCCGCAGGACCTGCGCGTGCAGCTCTACACCGGCCCGCTCAACGCGGCTGGCCAGATCGAGTCGCCATATGTGGTGCCGATGGAGTTCACGAAGGAGGTGGCGCATAACCGCTACCTGTTCACCGGCAAAATCCGCTGCCAGGTCTCAGGAAGACAGGCATTCGCGATACGCGTACTGCCCGGCCACCCGGACATGGCCACGCCATTCGAGCCGGGCCTGATCTACTGGGGATAGCACGTAAAGATGGGGACTTGCGGGCCGAAGCCTGCAAGTCCCCTGATGTTTTTGCCACGTAGAGCACCTGCTCCACTTCATTCACCCCTGTGCATCTCAAACCCCTCCACGAGCGAAGCGCTTGCGGTACGCCCTCGGCGACATGCCATACATCCTGCCGAAAGCCGTCGCCATGTAGGTAGCGCTGGCAAAGCCGCTGCGGCGGGCGATGTCCGGCATCTTCAGGTTGGTCTCGATCAGCAGTTGCCGGGCGCGATCAAGGCGAACGCGCATGATCTCATCCAGCGGACTGCGACCCAGGGCCGCACGAAAGCGACGCTCCAGCGAACGTCGGCCAATCAGCGCCGCCTTCGCGACGTCGCGCACCTGTATCGCCTCGTGCGCATGCTCACGGATAAAGCGCATGGCCAGGGCCATGTCCGGATCGTGCAAAGCAAGCGTGTCGGTGCTGTGGCGAACCCGCAGCAGTCCCGGCGGCAGGAGAATCGGGCGGCGCGGCGGCTTGCCGCCTTCCATCATCGCATCAAGCAGTGCCGCCGCGCGATATCCAACCTCCTCCGCCGGCGTCTGTATGCTCGATAGCGACAGCCCGCCCAGGTCGCGGAAAAGCTCGTCATCATCGACGCCCAGGATCGCCAGTTGCTCCGGCACGGCGATGCCCAGTTGCTGGCATTGCTGAAGCGTGGCACGGGCACGCTGGTCGTTGTAGACAAAAAGCGCAGTTGGATGGGGCAATGACCGCAGCCACTTAACCTGCGTTCCATCATCCAGCTCCAGCCAGCTTTCGTGCACTTCGCAGGGGAATCCCGCTTCCTTGAGACGGGCGATGAACCCGCGTTTGCGCTTGGCCGAGAATCCGGTGTCCGGTCGCCCCAGGTAAGCGAAGCTGCGAAAGCCACGATCGATGAAGTGACCTGCCGCCAGCCGGCCAACCGCGACATCATCGACAAAGACACTCGGCAAGGGCGTATCCAGCAGGCTGCCGGAGATGTTCACGATCGGCACACTGAGCTTCAGGGCTTTTCTCAGCATCTCCTCGCCGTTGATCTGCATGATGAAGCCATCGACCGGCCAGTCTTCCCAGCGAACCGGCGCCCAGTGGCTGGCCAGCGGCGGCTCCTGCAGTGTCCAGTGCCGCGCCAGCAGGCAGTATCGGTTGATGCCGCGGAAAGCGCCTCTCCCGAACGCCCCGACGGTGTCAAACAGGATTCCGACCCGCCTTCTGTGCATGATGCACCTGACGATACCCGGTGCTGTCGCAAAATTGAATATGTTTGGCGCAATCAAATGAGGTTCAGGTGGGCCTCTTTGGCTATTCTCATTGCCAAATGTGCAAGTTGCTGGACGCACACGCATACGTGGTCGCGTGTCATCGTGTGTCGTCATATCTCATAAACGGGAGGCTCATATGAACTTCGCTGGTTCTCGACGTCTTGGCGCCTGCACGATCGTGATGCTGTCCGCGGCGGCGGCGCACTCCGCCACGATCGATTTCGACAACTACACCGCCGGCTCCCTCACCCAGGGATCTACCACCCCGCTTGCCACCACCGACCGCTCGTTCACCACCCCCGGCAACCAGGGAGGATGGTCCGACTCCGCCAGCGACAGCAAGGGCTGGGTCTACAACACCAGCAGCTCGGGACTGTACGCAGGCGGGAAGGCCGTGCGGGCAAGTTCCTCAATCACTGTCAGCGGCATCAACTACATCGGCGCAAACAAGGGACTGAACCCCGGCTCGCAGTACCACTTTGACTGTTACTGGCCGGCCGATGGCACACCAAGCGGGGAGCTCCAGGTCGGAGGTTGGAAGGATCATGACGGCGACGGACTGTTTGACCAGAGTGAAGTGGGGCTGGGCGCGGGGATAGTCTCCAGCGGCTCCACCAGGTTCGGCTTCCGCGCGGCATCATTTGGCTCCAGGTACATCAGCGCGGTGGCCCCGATTTTCAACCACTGGTATCGCGTGCAGGTGGAACTGGATGACGCGACGCTCACGGCCACCATGCATGTGTGGGACCTCACGGCTGGCGGGACACTGCTGGACCTGGATCCCAACAGCCCGGCCACTTCCTTCTCCAAGACATTCAATACCCTGGCCGAGTATGGTGCATTGTCCAGCGAGTTCGAGGGCGTCCATATGCGACTCACCTCCGGCAACGCCATCGACAACATAAGCACCGGCCTGGTTCCCGAACCGGCCGGCCTGGGCGCGATTGCGGTAGCAGGCATGGCCCTGATGCGAAGGCGAAGGAAGTAGAACGGATGGAGCGGACGGTCCTCCGCCCGCTCCACTTCTGCCCGCGCTGCCGGGATGCCCCGACTCTGGGTTAGGCGTGATCATCCTATCTTTGCGTGCGATAAGATCTTGCAGATCGGTGCCGACCGGCTCTACTTCGTGCCATTCTGTCCGCGCACGGAATGTCCCCATAACCAAAGTCAAGGATGGCAAGCGGTGTACTTCCAGACTTCGTCGTCTGCCGTCGTCCCGTCTTTGCGTTGGTGAAAAGGGAACCGGCGCAGCAACCCCTGCTTCGCAACCGCTCGGCTATCAGTCAGCAACCAGGCTCGGCACGGCGCCGTACAGTTCCTCGGCCAGCAGTTCCAGGGACTTGAGTACGTCCTTGGCCGTCTTGATAGGCGGATTGCTGGGGTCGGGCGGCGTGAGCACCTGTCGAGTGAGCTGCTGCAGCGCGATAGCCTCGTCCGAACCGGGGTGGAACTCGATCAGTTCCTTCAGGTCGGGGTTGTCGTGCGGGCTGTTGAACTGCACCGCGAGATAGAACACGTCCACCGCCTTGTCCACCTTGCCGCGGCTGTTGCAGATATGCTCGGCCGTCACGTGGCCGGAGATCGTCATCTGGTCCAGCATGCGCTGGATATGGCTGGTCTTCATCAGCTCGCCATACAGCGTGGCCAGCAGCGGGTTGGAGCTGATGTCCTCGCCGACGCGCACCGCCGAGCCAAAGTCCACGAAGCCAACGCCATTGTGGGTGACGACCATGTTGTCCAGGCGCAGGTCAAGGTGGATCACCTCGGCCGCGTCATGCACAGCCCGCAACAGGTCGGCCGCTTGCAGGGCAAACTCAAGCTGTCGCAGCGGCTTGCCGCCGTTCCGCAGCCAGTTCATCTGCATGAGGCGAACAAACCCGCGGGAATCCTTCTCCACATGCACGCACTGCGGCACGCGGTTGCGGTACTCGTGCGGAAGGTGTTCCTGGAGGATCTTCAGGATGGCCGCCTCGCGCGTAAGGAACAGCGGGAAGATCTTCTCGGTGAACTTTTTCGCGCGCTTTTCGACCGTGTCGTAAGGCAGTTCCGGCCAGCGGCGCTTGAGGCGATTGATGACCCACTCATCGGTGGGCACGCGCTTGGTCACGACGTAGCGGTCGTTCTTCTTGTCAACGGATAGCTCCACCATGTAGGTGAAGCGATCGGTGATATCGCCCGGCGGGATGAGCTGCATCTTGCGGGCGATGAAGTAATGGATCTTGGAGCCAAGGAACGGCAGGAACTTGAACGGCTGCTTTATATGGCCGATCGGCCGCTCAAGCAGGAACCCCGACTTGGAAAACTGTTCCGCGGTTTCGCGGACCAGGTCTTTGCTCTTCGAGACGAAGACGAAGTTACCGCCCCAGCGTGTTTGCCAGAAAACGGTCTCCGGGTCGTGCGGGTCATTCTCCGTCGCGAACCGATAGTCGGCCATTCCGGTTTCGGAATGCAGGCTGCTGCCGAACGTCTGAAATTCCTCGTCTCCAGCCAGCACTTGCCGGATGACGTTATCGATTAAGGGATTGGATGAGTTTGCTGCCACGGAAGCTACAACCTCACGTCCTTGTGCCGCGCGCCGCGGAACCATGATCCATCACGAAATCGCAATCCTTGTGCTCCTCCGTAATAGATCAACTGATACTTTTTAACCTAGCCCGCGATAACCTTTTATCGCTTATTAGTGAGCTTGGCAAATAAATCCGGCCCATCCTGTAGTGGTGATCGCCTCATGTGGGCGGGAAAGGCAGTTGCGAGGTGATCCCGCTCACTTCGCATTACTCTTTCTTAACCACCGCTTCAGCAGCATAATCATCCTTCGCCCGATGCGGTTTGTCACCTTCAACAGAATCTACGCTGCCCTGCTGCTTGTGGCGGCGGCCAGCGTGCTGGTGAACCCCAAGCCTTTGACCGACAAGGCCCGGGCTCAGCTTCAGCGCCTTTATGCCCCGGTATCATACCCCCTTCGCAGCGTCTCACTAGCAGTTCACCATAGACTTTTTCCCCAGCGGCCGGACCCGGAAAGTCCCGCCAGCGCCCAGCGCAGTTACCAGGAAATCGCCCAGGAGAACCGCCAACTGCGTATCGAGGTTGCGCACCTTACCGAGCAGCTTCGCCGCCTGGAAAAGATCAACGCCGACCGCGAGGCATTGGGCAACCTGCGGGAGTTCAGCAGGCCCATGCATGTCGCCGGCAAGGACACCAGTTGGCGCAATGCCCTCTCCCTGCAGGGCCCGGTCGAGGGCATCAAACCCGGCATGGCGGTATTGTATCCCGGCGGCCTGGCCGGCCGCATCGATCGCATTGGATGGAGCATGGGGGCGCAAGCTCAACTCGTCACCGATAGTACCTTTCGCCTGCTGGTAAAGTTCGGCAGATTCCAGAGCGTTGATGGGAAAACCTCCTTTCGCCTGCTAACGGAGATTCCCACCCTGCTGGAAGGAAACGGCCGCGACGCCATGATTGCCCGCCAAGTTGCAGAGAAGGACATCCAGGCGGCCGGGCTGGCCGTGGGAGACTATGCGGTAGTCGCCGAC
>JAKORQ010000534.1 GCA_029777755.1 Planctomycetota bacterium | reverse complement strand
GAATCAAAGGGGTACCACTTTCCGTTGTGGAGCAGCACGGTGTACGGCCGGGGGAAGCGGACCTTCTCCTCCCATCCCAGCTCGCGAATGAATCCCAGCATCCATTGGTCTGACTGGAACCAGTGATGATAGAACTTCTCCACGGTCCATGTCCAGTGCGGCGCCTTGAATCCGCTGGCCAGCCCGCCTGCATGGTCGGCTGCCTCGAAGATCGTCACCTCGTGGCCCGCCTTGCGCAGGTCGTACGCCGCGGCCATGCCTCCGAAGCCTGCTCCGATAATGGCTATTCTCATACGTCCGTATCCACCTTGATGCTTTTGCTGCCGGGGAATGGCATCCGGCCTCCGCTTCCCCTTTGATCTTAGCCGCCGCTGGATCGCTCGGCTAGGTCTCCTGGACCTCGCCGCGCAACGTGTCGCTCCAATGGATCCCTTCGCGAGCCAGGTAGTAAGCGCCAAGAAGTGTGATCGGCAGCCACAGCGCCACGTGCAGCACCAGGGTGTACCCGGCTGCCGTGGCTTGTTCCACTCCATAGGCTGTGAGCACCGCGATCCCGGGCGCATCGAATGTTCCGATGTAACCCGGCGCCGATGGGATTGTGGTCGCCAGGTTCACGATGCCATTCATCAGCATCAATGCAAAGAACGAGACCTGGAAGTTGAAGGCATGCATGACAAACCAGTACTTGCCGGTTTCCAAGAGCCAGATCACAACCGATGTCAGGAACACCATGAAGATGCCGAACGGAGAACGCAGTGCGGCCAGGCCGCCCAGGAACTTGTGCATCACGTCGGCGGCTCGCTCGCGCCAGCCGCGCGGAAGCACTCGCCGGATCAGGCCTTCGCCCAACCGCAGGCTGGCTGAGGGGAACATGGCCGCCAGCAGGAACAGGATCAGCGCCGCCGCAAAAACAACCGCCCCGATCACAGCCAGTTGTTCGATATTTCCCACAAAACCCGAGCTTCGCGTCAGTTTCGCCAGCTCGGGCAGGTTACCGAACACAAAGGCCAGCATCACCACACCGTCAAAGATGCGTTCCACGATGAT
>JAKORQ010000533.1 GCA_029777755.1 Planctomycetota bacterium | reverse complement strand
TGCCGCGTGCCGGGGCGAGTGTTCTCGCTGATGCTCATGGTCGAGCCGGTCACCCGCTTCCTGCTCGAGGCGCTGCGCGTGGAGCCGGCCGTGCTGGCGGGGATGAGCTTCAGCATGGTGCTGGCGATACCTCAATTTGCCATTGGGGTCTTGCTCTGGTGGTGGTTCGGGAGGCTTGGGCCGGCGGCCTACGCCACCGAGCCGCAAGCCACCCCCTCCACGGATGCAGGCAGATAGCAGGGCGGCTATCGCAGCAGTCCTGTATTCTCATCTATGATCTCGTCGATTGTGTAGTTCAGGTGCGCGCCGGTCCACAGGTTTCGCCGCGGCGTCACTGATCCGGAAAGCAGCGTCACATGCGGATTGTCGGATGTGCCGTCAGTGATGCGCAGCACGATCGCCGCCCGCAGCAATAGATCATGCGGACCGCCGGTCGCGATGTTTCGCTCGCTGCGCCCCGGCCACATGGTCACCTTGAACTCGGTGACGTTGTTCAGCAGCACGGCCGAGGTTGATGTCTCACCCTGGTCGCACTTGACCATCAGCTTGCGGCTGTCCTTGTCCCACCAGTAGGTGTAGGTAGCATCGCCCTTGCCGGGCTGGCGATCGATCAACGAGAAGCCGATGTCGGTCATCGGGTTGCCCGTGAGGTACGCCTCGTACTCAGGCGTATCAACTGAGTAAGGCCGATGCAGACTGGTTCCCCGTATCTGGTCCAGCAAGCGCGACATCACCCGCTGGCTCTGGATACTCAGCGTGGCCTCGGATTCATTGATCCTGGCACTGCTGATCGTTGCGCTCAGCGCTGCCGACAGGGCAGCACCCATCAGGCACATGATCCCCATCGCCAACATCATCTCGACAAGCGTTACGCCTCGGTATCTTCCTGTTTTCATGGCATCACCTCGCGCCAGGTGCTTACGTCCGGCATGATTGATACTGCGAAATTGATCCCGTCCGGCAGGGTGCGGTAGGGGTTGTAGCGGATATGGATTCGGCCATATCGGAAGCCCGCCTCGCTTCCCGGACCGCCGGCAGACGTCTTGCTGTCATCGCTGCCGAAGTAGCCGAGCGTAACGGTATCCGCCGCGTCGCGCGTGTCCAGGGCGATGATGGATCCATCCACCTCGGCCACGCCGCGGATGTCGATACAGCCCGCCACCACCACGCCCCTCAGCCGAAGCCTGGCTTCCCCGGGATTGGTGAACGATCCGATGTCGATACTCGTCTGCGGCGCCATGATGGTCGCCTGCTGCTTGATCTCCTTGAGCGCCGGCGTGTCGGTGGTGCCATCCAGCGACGGCTTGTCACTGTCGAAGACGGTGTCGCCGGTGAACTCCCACTTGTTGTTGTTATGGGTGAAGGTGGGGGGCGCCTTGCCGCGGTTGGATCCGCCATTGATGTCGCCCTGGGCGATCGGGCCGGTAAACGTGCAGCTCTCAAAACGCAGGCTGTTTCCGTTGTTGTAGTCGCCGCTCTTCAGATTGCTGGAGCCATCGACGAACGTCACCCCGTCAAACGTGCAGTTGACGAAGAGAGCATTGGTGCCGCGCTCGATGATGCAGTTTCGGAAGTTGATGTTTGAGAAGACCGGCCGCTCGACGTATGCCTGCGGATTGGAACTGCCATACGGGATCGGTTCCTTGATGGTCTTGAGTTTGGTGATCTTTCCCTTGTTGTCCTTGTCGGCCGCGACCACCTGCACATTGCTGGCAGAGGTGAGCTTGCTGATCAGCGTGCTGTCGGCGGTGTAGTTTGCATCGCCGCGCTTGATGATGGTGTTGGCGAAAGTGACGAGGGTATCCGGCTTGATGGTCGAAGGCCTTTTCTGGCTCCCGGCATTGGGTCCCGCCAGGTCGAGGAACGCGCTCATGTTGAAGTCGTTGGCCGACAGGCGAACCGCCGGGTCGTCAGGATTGTTCTCGCCAAACTGCACCGCGTTTGTGTAGCCATCCGGCGAGACGATCGGGCCCTGCATTATCTCCGCTATGCTGCCGCCGATGTTCCTCTCCTTGATGCGCGCTGCCAGCTCGTCGCGTGTCTCCCAGATCTTCACGATGCCGCGCACCTTCGCATAAGGGTCGTTCCAGTTCAGCAGGCTGTCACCCAGCCCGGTTCGCGGCTTCTCGTTAGCGGTGAACGGGCGTCCCAGCGATCTGTCGATCAGGTACAGCAGGTTGGGGTCCTCGCTGGCACTGAGCATGAACTCATCCGCCGTCACCTCGCCGTTGGCGTTGCGGTCCATGTGCATCAGAAAAATGTCATACTCGTCTATGAATCCATCCTGTGTCACATCCGTGACGTTGGCGAGCTGGGTGCTGGAGGACCGCATGGCGGCGACCAGCGCCGCATCGGCCACCGGGATGCGGTTGTTTCCCCCAAGGTACACCGGCTTGCCGTTCTTGCTGCTGCCCAGAAACTTCTGGAAGGCGGCAACCTTCGTGGTCAGTGAATCGTTGGTGGTCAGCTTCGTGTAGCGGAAATCGCTGATAGAGAAGATCGGCGGATGATCGCGATTCGCCTTTGTCGGGGCGGCGGCCACATAGACGTCGCCTTCCACGCTGGTGTTCTTCCCAAGCTGCACCGGCACCTTCGAGATTATGCTGTAGCGCATGCTCTTCTGGATCAGGAAGTTCATCGTCATCGCGCGGGTGATGTCGCGATATCTCCCGATGGACTTGACCTGTATCACCTGGGCGCGATCGACATAGTCCGGGCTTGGACCGGCGATTATCTCGAACTCCACGCCGTTTCCCGCTATAACCGGGCCGATGTGGATGGTGTCCCCGGCGATGGATGGCGCCGCTTTCAGCGAGTCCTTCTTCATGCTGGCCAGGTCGGTCATCAGGTTCTGCATGATCTCTGGCCAGAGCTTCTTGGCGGCCTCGTGGTCGATGACGCCCAGCGTCGTGGTGGGCATCTTTACCTTCTGGAACTTCCATGCCATCCAGCGCAGACCGCTCTCGGCGTTCGATCTGGCCTGCACGGCAAAGTTGTTGTTGTAGCTTGTGCGCACGTGCTTCTGTGACAATGTTGCCACCGCTGTAGCAAGCGTGCCGATGATCACGAGGCACGCCATGGCCGCAACGGCAGCGATTCCGTAGTGGTGGCGTCCGGTATGTGAACTGAGCATTTACCCCTCCGTCGCTCTTTCTCCCCTAGCGATCACGAAACCTGAGAAACTCCAGTGTGTGAACCAGGCTGTCGGTCTCCGATCCGTTTGCCCGATGCCATACCTCGATGGTGATCCTCCGACATCCCCGGTCATATTTGACGACAGTCTTCAGATCCTTTGGATCCACCAGTTCCACCCGCACCCGCTGCGTGTAGCGCGAAAGCGCGGCCAGTGAATGTCCTCCGCTGGTCTGCTGCGAGATCGGCTGCCAGCCGGCATCGAGCGGTGCGCCGGGCGGCGTGGCGGCCCACCCAAATACCGCTCCATCGAAATCATCAAGGTCCAGCGTGGCGTTCTCGGGTCCGAGAATCTCCCCTCCCTCCAGTTCCCAGTTGTCCGGCTGCATGGGATCCGCATAGTCGGCGGCCGCCATCAGTTCCTGGATGTTGATCGCCAGGTTCATGGCGATGGACATCTGGGACGCCGCCTTGTTTTGCGAGGTTGCGGTCCCGAGAAACTGCATCGCCGCCAGTATCCCAATTGCAAGGATCCCCACAGACAGCGCCACTTCCAGCATCGTGAAGCCGGATGGTCTCCCCATCAAGCGCAAACCGCTCATCGGTTCTTCCTCTCCCCACGCGTTTCCCCTCCTTGCCCCCGAAATGAACAGGCTCATCTATAGCGAAAAGACATCGCCAAGCTGAACTGCAGAAAGAACGCGATTTTTCAGATGTGGCTGGTTAGTGATAGCAATCATGCGCAATAAAAGACCCGGCCGGTGTTGTCCCGGCCGGGCCTGTCTAACGGATAGCTTAAGGTGCGTTTTACTTGAGCATCTTACGCAGCACCGTCTGCAGGATGCCGCCGTTGCGGTAATACTCCAGTTCAACCGGCGTATCGATGCGGCAGAGCACCGTGAATTCGCGGACCACCGAGCCGTCAGCGCTCCTGGCCACGACCTTCACTTCCTGCTTGCAGCGCAGGTCATCTCCAACCTGGATATCGAAGATCTCCTCACCGGTGAGATTAAGCGTCTGGCGGTTCTCGCCAGCGCGATACTGGAGCGGCAGAACGCCCATTCCCACGAGGTTGGAGCGATGGATGCGCTCGTAGCTTTCGGCGATCACCGCACGCACGCCCAGCAGCATCACGCCCTTGGCGGCCCAGTCGCGGCTGGAGCCCATGCCGTAGTCCTTGCCGGCCAGCACGATCAGCGGCACCTTGTCGGCCTGGTACTTCACCGAGGCATCGTAGATGCTCATCTGCTCCCCGGTGGGCAGGTAGCGGGTTACACCGCCTTCGGTGCCCGGGGCCAGCTGGTTGCGCAGGCGGATGTTCGCGAACGTGCCGCGGGTCATCACGCGGTCGTTGCCGCGGCGAGCGCCGTACTGGTTGAAGTCGGCCGGCTGCACGCCACGCTCCATCAGGTACTGACCGGCAGGGGAGTTCTTCTTGATGTTGCCGGCCGGCGAAATGTGGTCGGTGGTCACCGAGTCGCCAACCATCACCAGCACGCGGGCGCCGTTGATTGGCTGGATCGGCTTAAGCTCCGGCGTGAGATCAACGAAGAAGGGCGGCTCCTGGATGTAGGTGGAGTCCGGATTCCATTCGTACAGCTCGCCACCTTTTACCTCGATCTGATTCCACAGCACGTTCGAGGTGGTGACGTTGGAGTACTGCTTGCGGAACATGGCCGGGTCGACCGCCTTGGCGATGGCGTCAGCTATCTCCTTCTGCGTCGGCCAGATGTCCTTCAGGTAAATCTTCTCGCCCTTATCGTTCTCGCCGATCGGATCGGTGGTCAGGTCGATGTTCACAGTGCCGGCCAGTGCGTACGCCACCACCAGCGGCGGCGAAGCCAGGTAATTGGCCTTCACCAGCGGATTCACGCGGCCCTCGAAGTTGCGGTTGCCGGAAAGCACCGCGGCTACCACCAGGCCTTCCTTCTCCACAACCTCGGCCACCTTCTCCGGCAGGGGGCCGGAGTTGCCGATGCAGGTCATGCAGCCAAAGCCGGTGGTGTTGAAGCCCAGCTTCTCGAGATACGGGGTGAGTCCGGCCTTCTCGTAATAGTCTGTCACAGTGCGGCTGCCGGGAGAAAGTGAAGGCTTGACGTAATCAGGCACGCTCAACCCGCGCTCCACTGCCTTCTTCGCTACCAGGCCGGCCGCCAGCATCACCGAGGGATTGCTGGTGTTGGTACAGCTCGTGATCGCCGCGATCACTACCGCGCCGTTGTCGAGCTTCTTCTGGCCATTGCTGGCAGGCGGTTGCTTCTTGAAGCCATCCACCAGCGTCGTAGCGAAATTGCGCTTCACCTCGTTCAGGACCAGCCGATCCTGCGGACGCTTGGGCCCGGCCACGCAGGGCTGAACCGTCGACAGATCAAGCTCCAGCACCTGGCTGTAACGCGGCTCAAAGCTGCGCTGCCTCCACAGGCCCTGCTCCTTGCAGTAACGCTCGACCAGGTCGATCGTCTCCTCATCGCGGCCGGTCAGGCGGAGGTAGGAGAGCGTCTGGTCATCGATGGGGAAGAAGCCGATGGTGGCGCCGTACTCAGGGCTCATGTTGGCGATGGTGGCGCGGTCGGAAACGCTCATGGAGTCCAGGCCATCGCCGAAGTATTCGACGAACTTCTCCACCACGCCGTGCTTACGCAGGATCTGCGTGATGGTCAGCACCACGTCGGTGGCGTTGACGCCCTCAACTATCTGGCCGGTGAGGCGGAAGCCGACCACCTGCGGAGCCAGCAGCGAGATCGGCTGGCCGAGCATGCACGCCTCGGCCTCGATGCCGCCGACGCCCCAGCCAACGATGCCCAGGCCGTTGATCATGGTGGTATGCGAGTCGGTACCCACCAGCGAATCCGGGAAAGCAATGCCATCGCGCACCATGATCACGCGGGCCAGGTACTCCAGGTTGACCTGGTGCACAATGCCAGTCATAGGCGGGACCACGCGAAAGTTGTTGAAAGCCTTCTGTCCCCACTTAAGGAACTCGTAGCGCTCGCGATTGCGCTGGAACTCGAGCTCTGCATTGCGACGCAGGGCATCCGGTGTGGCGAAAAAGTCGACCTGTACGGAATGGTCGATAACCAGGTCAACAGGAACCAGGGGATTGATCCGACGCGGATCTCCGCCCAGG